>JAAYBQ010000313.1 GCA_012730035.1 Spirochaetota bacterium | reverse complement strand
CAGCGAGTGCTTCCTTTTATTCTTGTGTTTCGGTCTTGGGTCAAGGAGGCCATTGAAAAAGCAGAGAGCCTTATTGCTCAATCAAAAATTGATTTAATCATGACATCTTCCACGCCTCTTGAGTCCCACATGGTTGGATTATACCTGAAAAGAAAATATTCTATTCCTTGGGTGGCTTCATTCAGCGATCCCCTGCCTCAAAAGATATTACCAGGTCCATACCGCAGGAGTATTCCCGTTTTAAGCGGCATTGAATCTTTCATAGTGCGAACAATTATAAAAGAAGCAAGCGCAATTCACATGCCGAGTGTATATGGAATAGAGCTTACTGAAAGTTTTTTTAAGATTCCCATAAGTCAAAAGGCATTGGCTATACCACATATTGGAATGATGGTTGCGGGCACTTCACGGGACGCTTCAGGGGGCTGGGTGACTCATGCTGGAGGGTTATCGAAAGAGCGTGTTTCTCCCGCTTTGATTGATGCGTTGACCCTTGTGGCAGCCAGGATCAACGGCTGTTTCAAGGGCTTACTGTTCTATGGAACTGTAGATCAGCGTTTCAAGAAGTTAATCATTAAAAGCCGCTGCGATCAGTGTGTTGCTTACAGAGATCCGGTTCCATCAGAACTTTTAGAAAAAATATTTGCTCAATCTGCTGCACTATTGGTTGTTGAGGCGGACTTGCCTTATAGCCCCTTTCTTCCTAGCAAATTTGCAGATTACGCTTCTTCCGGTAGACCTATCATTGCTATAACTCCCCCCAAAAGCTCCATCAGAGATTATCTGTCGAAATTTGGTGGTGGTTATTCTGTGGGGCATGACAAGACAGAAATAGCAGACGCAATCTGCAGTATTTTCGATGAACAGAAAGCCTTTATGATAGCCCAAGAAACAGGACTTTCGAATAATTTCAAATCGGAGGTAATTGGTATGCAATATCTAAACTGGTTTCACGCAATTATGCAGGCAGACCAGAAAATGAATCCTTATTAGCGGATAAATATGCTTTCCTAGCAGTAACCACCAAGGGCATTCCCAGTGAAAAAGTCAAGAGTAAAATTATCAACTTTAAAATTCAACTTTATCTATGACTAATAAACTTATATTTTATAAAATATGAATTTGTTTCGATTATTATGCCTGTTCTGCATTTTAAGGCCGATTTTTTCAGCGTCTGACGTAGTGAACTGGACGATTGCCGGGGCACGAATGAGTGATGTGTTCGGCATTGCAGTTTCATATCTGTTCATCATTGTGTTTCTTGCAAATCTCAAGCGGATTCGTCTTGATTTGATCACATTACTAATTTTAATGTTCTGCGGTTACATGCTGATTTCTCTCATCTGGGCACCGGAAGTGCGTGAAGTAATGAGGTTGGTTCTTCCTTTCGGCATATTTTTTATTGCGCGGATGATTGAACCTGATGAGGAAAGACTGAAAGTGCTGGCAGGGTGCCTCATATTAGGGTTCACCTTTCCTGTTGTGATGAGTTCACTTTTAATTATCAGCGGTAAATCGGTGGATGCTACAATATTTTGGACCGGCCTCGTACGATACCAAGGGGCATTTAATGGTGCACACACCTTGGCGCACTCGATGTTTATCTGTCTCTTCGGGTGTTTATTATATCTGCTACTTTCGTTTAGAAAAGGAAAGCCTCCTCGTATGATGATTATCGGCATTACTGCGTTATCTATCCTCGCCGTCTATAATTTATATTGCTCCTATACACGCACTGTATTTGTAGGACTGGCTGCATTCCTGCTTATCTTCTTGTATTACAATAGAAACTACCGATTGTTTTCTTGTTCAAT
>JAAYBQ010000312.1 GCA_012730035.1 Spirochaetota bacterium | reverse complement strand
TTCTGTAAATAAAAAACATTCCCCTTTGTGTACCTGATAAGCGTATATATAACAGGAAAACTCTGTGACGGAGAAATATAATGGGAAAAGATAATAATTACCGGGAAACAGGTGGAATGTCTTATTGCAGACGCTTCTTCTCCTCAGGCGGTGCCGCCCTCCGCACTGTTCAGACAGCCCTGTGTGATTCATCTCTTGTCCGTATTGCCACAGCATACTTTGAACCGACAGGCTGGCAATGTTTAAAAGAAACCCTCAAGGGAAAAGAGGTGCGTCTTCTTATCGGGAGACCGGATAATGCCGAAGATAAAATTGCCGAAGTGATCGATGATTTCTTCAGTTCATTGAACACGGGTACATTCGAAGACAGAATCATGGTAATGGAGGAATTGCGCGATGCTATTGCTGCGGGGCAGTTTCTTATTAATGTTTCAGGTGAGGATTATAACGGTACAACCCTGGGGCCCCGCTATATTTATCATCATGCCAAGTTATATATAGGCGATTCGGAAAATGCGGTAGTCACTTCTGCCAATTTTACTCATCACGGTCTTGTAAGCAGCCGCGAAGCTGGAATAATTATTACAGACCCCGATGATGTATTTTATTTTATTGAAAGATTCGATTATTATTACAATAAAGCCGCACCTGTTGCGCTGCTTCTGCTTGAGCGGATAGATGAATGGCTTAAGATATACAGGCCCTACGATATATATATTATTTCACTCCTCAGTTTATACGGCCTTCCGTCAGATGAAAAGCCCGGTAAATTGCCGCCCCTTGCAGGTTATCAGCGCCCTGTGGTTTCAAGGATGATAAGGAATATTGAAGAGTATGGCGGAGCCATGCTTGTTGCTTCTACCGGCCTGGGTAAAACCATTATGGCGGCTCATATTGTAGCTCATCTTCGAAGCCAGGACAAAATTGATTCAGCCATAGTTCTCTGCCCTTCAGGGCTTAAAGCAATGTGGCAGCGCACAATGAGGGCCGCAAGAGTTTCAAGTATTGAGTTTTCATACTATGTCATATCGGTTGAGGACTGGAAAAGGGTAAAGGATGTGGCAATCCTCGAAAGGGAGATAAAAAACGCCGATTCAAGAACATTGATCATACTTGATGAAAGTCACCACTTAAGAAATTCCGACGAAGGTGACGAATTACGTCTGCGCCACAGGCGCATAATGAATATGGTCTCAAGGGAGGCCAGGGTTCTTTTAATGACGGCAACACCATACAGTAAAAATGTAGAGGATATTAATTCCCAGCTTATGCTGCTTCCTCATTGTAATTCAGTTGAATCTCTTTTTGGTGACCAGAGATACGAAAGATGGAGGGTCGAAACGCCTGCGGGTTTATCTGAACTTAAATGCGGCGTTGTTCTCACGGCCCCCAGTGTTGTTAAAAATTACAGCACAAGGGATAAGCATGATAATTATTACGTGGTATTTTCCGGGAATGAAAAAAGATATTTCCCGCATAGAATTTTAATAAATAATATTGAGTACAATAAT
>JAAYBQ010000311.1 GCA_012730035.1 Spirochaetota bacterium | reverse complement strand
TCCAACAATTACCGGAATATTACTGGCTTTTGCTATTCCGTTTATTAAACACGAATCCAATCCGTCATATAAACTTCAGCATTTGCTGCATAAACCTGTAGCCTATTTCATTTTGCCATTGTTTGCAATTGCCAATACCGGTTTAGTAATTAACTCTGATAATATTTCAAGTATTACCTCGGTAAATTCAGTGGGCATCATTTTCGGACTTGTTCTGGGCAAACCCCTGGGTATAACTGTTTTTTCTCTGGCCGGGATAAAACTCAAATTATGCAATTTACCATTAAGTATCAGGATTAAACATATTTCAGGCGCAGGAATGCTCGGGGGTATAGGTTTCACAATGTCAATTTTTATCGCCAATCTTGCATTTTCTGATAACTTAATGATTCAATATTCAATAATTTCAATTCTCATTGCATCCTGTGTATCAGGTATCGCCGGTTTCATTTTGTTGAAGTCGCTATAGACTTAACTTTTAAACCAGGCGGCTTGCCAGATGGTGACGTGAAAGATGAACACTTTTCAGAAATATTTAAAGAACCAGCCATTTACGGATTAAAAAAAAGCTTTATATATGCCTTAAGTGATTTGATATAATCCAGTTTAATAGTGGTTTCAACAGCCCATGATGAATCAGGGAAACTGTTAATTGTCCTTCTGAACGCTGATTCTGAATCTCCCAGCGAAGGGAAAACTTTTGCATGAATAAAATAACCCCTGTTATGCCTGTCAAAAAATAGTTCTCTGTGAGCCTGATGAAGCAGTTCGTCACCCTGCCTGTAAAGCCTCCATGCATTAACCTCGTACTGGTCCCCGTAAGAATCAATTATATTCAGGCACTCCGATGCCCTGTAAAAATCAAATATCATTCTGCTGAAAATGACAAAATGCTCCAGCAGTTCCCTGTCTTTTGAAAGTTCAATTAAACGCTTTATCCTGTGGTACGATTTGCGGAGCGACAGAACAATCTCCCTGTACAAACCCTCACCTTTTGCATCTTCCCGTCTGTGAAAATTATAAAGTCCGTACTGAAAATATTTATACATCGCGTCCTTGGCATCATCACGTATCCTTACAAAATGTGCCGCCAGCTCATCATTTTTCTTTTCCTCACGCAGCCTTAACGCTTCCTGTTCATCCCTTCTTTTCCGTTCGAAATGATATCGCCTTTGAGGATCGTTATTTTGTTTTTTTTCATTGCTAAAATTGGTAGCGCCTGAAACTTCGGCAGCAGTTTCGTTCTTAAACCTGTAGCTCATTATGTCTGAGTAAGCGGTGTTCAGCATTGTCATCTGCTCATTCGCCCACTCTTTGTTATGCGGATTTTTATCGGGATGGTATTTAAACGCAAGAATTTTAAAAGATTTTGAAATCTCCTCGTTGCTTGCGTTACTCTCGACCCTGAGAAGCCTGTAGCACTGATCAATATTCATGAAAACCGGTTCCAATCTTACGACATAATACCAGTGATAATAATAATTTCAATTAAAATTTAAAATACTGACTACACTGCGCCAGCGTAAAACCTTGCTGGCATAGTGTCCACTTACGTTGTATCGCCTGAACCCCTGTACAGTCGGTTTTAATCAATTTTTTCTTGCAATAATAATTAGTTCTGCAAAACTGAAACTTTAAAGGAAAAAACATGATACTCGACTCCCACGCACACTTTGACTTGATACTTGAACAGAAGGGCATCACCGAAACCGATATTATCAACAATCTGAAATCGACCAATGTCAGGTACGCTGTCCAGGTATCCATTGAGCCCCGTGGATTTAAATGGTCCAGGGACTTTGCTGAAAGGAATACAAACAACGGAATATTCTACACAATAGGGATTCATCCGTCATCAAAAGCCGATAACACTGAACTGGAGAGCTTTTCGGCATTTACTGCAGAATCGATGCAGGCTGATTCATCTAAATTACTGCTCGGAATCGGCGAATGCGGGCTCGACTACTACAGAATGCATCAGCCGCGGGATCTCCAGATTCGCTCATTTGAGCACCAGATAGATGTAGCGCAAAAATACAGCCTTCCTCTCATAATACACCTGCGCCAGGCAATGGATGAAGGCCTTGAAATACTCAAAAGAAAAAATGCCGGTTACGGGATAATGCATTGTTTTGCCGGAGATTCAGCGGCAGCCAAAAGGGTAACAGACGCAGGATTCATGGTATCTTTTGCCGGGAACCTGACCTACAAGGCTGCCGTTGAACTGCACGACGCTGCAGCTTACCTGCCGCTGGACATGCTGCTATTAGAAACCGATTCCCCTTTCCTCTCACCGGTTCCTCTTCGCGGCAAGCCTAATGTTCCATGGAACGTTTTACATACATACAAATTTATTTCGGAACTTAAAAAAGTCCCCGTTTCACGCATTGAAGACGCTGTTGCAGAAAATTTTCTAAAGCTGGTACGCTCATGAAGCCGGCAATCCCGGGGCTTGCAATCCGTGAAACCTGCCTGGCTGATTTAAACTCAATATACAGACTTGGCCTCAATGAACCTGTGTTCATCTCTATGCGAAGGTGGAATGCTTCACAACTTGCAGAAATTTTCAGCAACAGCGCCCTGATCTCATTTACCGTAGTACGAAAAAAAGAAATTCTGGGTTTTATTACAGGAAAAATCATAGATCAGAGCGCTACAGTTGAATGGATCATGGTAAATGAAAAATTCCGCAGGCGCGGGATTGGCAGATTTCTTCTTGATAAATTTTTGAACACTGCAAAAATAAAGGGTGTTTCTTTTTTTATTGTTGCCAGTTTTCCTGTAAACTCTGAAACAGAATATTTTTTTTCAAAAAGCGGCATTGCAGACAAAAAAAATTTTACCGGTCTTTCTTGCAGAATTTATAACGAATCATCAGAGTAAAAAGATGAAAAGTATCAGAACCTTTATTACTACAATATTACCGGTGTAACACGCTGATGGCACTTATAATTGACGGACTTAACCTGATCTACAAGTTTCCTGAACTTGAATCGTTGATGTATGCCAGTCGTCTCGATAATGCCAGGGAAGGTCTGCTGGAAATACTTAAGTCTTACCAGAAACTTAGAAAAGGTGCAATCATTGTCTTTTTTGACGGAAGAAAAGGTCCTTTGAATGAAACAAAAAACGAAAAGCATGGAACCATCGATGTATATTACTCCATCGATTATTCCGCAGATTTTCTTATAAAGCATTTTGTTAAAAAAGATACAAATCCCAGGATGCTTACCGTTGTTACTTCCGATAAAGATATTATATTTTATATAAACAGGTTCGGCGCAAAAAACATCACCAGTGAAAAATTTTCCGAACACGTAAACAATGTATTTAAAGAATTCAGAGAAGAACAGGAGCTCGCCAGAATCAGCCTCGAAAAAGAGAACCCTGCAGTTTCCGATGATGAGATCACATACTGGCAGAAAATATTCAGTTCCAAAAAAAACATGGAGAAAAAAAACTGACATGCCTTCAATCGACCATAAAAAAATATTTGATGCTGCCGCATCAGCCCTGTCAGCATCAGCCAATGTAATAATTGAGGCGCTCGACCTTAACAGGTATTCAGCTTCAGTAACACTTGAAAACGGAAAGATTATTATAATTACGGCTGTTACCGGTGAATACCAGATTGAACTCTCAATTCCGGTTGAAGCACTTGATAACAGGGAGTATACAAAATTTCTATCACGATTTGAGTACACCCTTGAGCAGAAATTTCTTAAAAACATCAGGTTCGAACAGCATATTACCACCGGTGAATACCGGTTAAAAATATCGCTCTGACCCCCTTTTAATCCTTGAATTAATAAAACCCGGCTATAACCTTGTCTGTATAAATATAATATGTACAAATGGGAAACATTGCCAGAAAACTTGAAAAGAGGTAACACAATGGGCGAGCCGAAAGTAAGATATTCAAAAGAAGGATTTATAGGCACAATAACTCTATGTGATGCAAGCGGATTCAACCTCATGGACAAAGAGGTTGTAATGAGTATAGCTGATATCCAGGAGGAGATATCCAAAGATAACCTGGTCAGAGCTGTAATTCTTAAATCAGGCGGGTCGCATTTTTCTGCCGGTGTAGACCTGGCGTTCCTTAAATCAGTAGATCCCCGTTTTATAAAGGATAATCTGACTTTTCTTCAGCGCACATTCAGCAGGTTTCAGGAATTTCCTGCACCAGTTATTTGCGCGATCAACGGTCTCTGTTACGGCGGCGGTCTTGAACTTGCCCTGAGCTGCGACATAAGGATAGCCGCCGAGGGAGCAAGGCTTGCACTTCCTGAAGTAAGATTCGGACTTACTGCCGACCAGACAGGTACAACAAGACTTACAAAACTTGTAGGCATAGGCCAGGCAAAAAAACTAATACTGTGCACCGAAGAGGTTGACGCACAGGAGGCGTACAGAATCGGCCTGGTTGAATACCTTGTAAAACCCGAAGAACTTGAGGGAAAGGCCGTACAGCTTGCAAAGAGAATATCAAATCTACCGCCGGCAGCAGTAAGATTCGGCAAGTGGGGAGTGAATGTTGCAGCAGAAGGTAACACTTTC
>JAAYBQ010000310.1 GCA_012730035.1 Spirochaetota bacterium | reverse complement strand
ATGTACTTTGATATTGTCTCATGTCCCGGGTTCCAGTCGGACTGTAGAGCTTCGCATACATCGGGATCCATGCTGTTCAGTTTTAACGCGCCAGTGGGGCAGACCGCTACGCAGTGGCCGCAATCTATGCATATCTTTTCTGCCATCGGTGCAGGTACCGGCGTCTCTTCGGCGGATTTCATTATTATTATCTGCATGGGACATTCTTTTACGCAGAGTTTGTCCCTGAGGCATTTTGTGCTGTCAACTGTGAATAGGGGCATGGTTCCCTCCATGATTTTAGGTTACGTGGTGCAGAATGTATCGGTACGGATTTTTGTCCATAAAAAAACATGGTGTACATTTACACTTGTTGTGTAAATGTACAGGCTGTTCTCTGTGGTAAATAGTCCCTGCTGTCATGCGGTTTCAGAAACGTCCGTTTATTATAAAAATATTTTTTATACCTTATAATAATCGTTTGATTAATTCCGGCACATAATAAATAATGAATGTTTAAAGGGATTAGTAACGGCATACCTTGCCCTTATAATGCCCCCCGCAGGTATATTTACGTTTTAAAAGAGGAATTCCATGTTCAATAAAGAAATTGAGTCAATGCCCGAAAAGAAAATGAAGGAGCTGCAGTTGGAACGCCTTAAATGGTCCGTAAACCACGCCTACACCAATGTTCCTTTTTACAAAAAGAAGTTTGACGCCGCCGGGTTCCATCCTGACCAGCTGAAAAGCCTTGATGATATGAAGCGTGTTCCCTTCCTTACAAAACAGGACATGAGGGACAACTATCCGTACGGCCTCTTTGCCGTTCCCCTGAGCAAGGTCGTGCGCGTACACGCTTCATCGGGGACAACGGGCAACGCAACTGTTGTAGGTTACACAAAGAGTGACGTCAACGTGTTCGCAGAGGTTGTGGCAAGATGCCTTGCCGCTTATGGAGTCAGCGAGAATGATGTAATACAGAATGCCTACGGTTACGGACTCTTTACCGGAGGGCTTGGCCTTCACTACGGTTCCGAAAAGCTTGGCGCGCTCACTGTTCCGATATCCGGGGGGAACACGCCGCGGCAGCTTATGCTGTTTAAGGATTTCGGAACAACGGTCCTTTGTTCCACCCCTTCGTACGCCCTTAACGTTGCTGATTACATAGAGACAAAGATGCCTGATTTTAAAATTGAATCCACAAAGCTTCGTGTTGGTGTATTCGGCGCCGAGCCGTGGTCAGAGGCAATGCGTGCTGAGATCGAAAAACGCCTTAAAATTGACGCGTACGATATTTACGGTCTAAGTGAGGTTATAGGGCCGGGGGTGTCGTGCGAGTGTTCCGCGAAGTCGGGCCTGCATGTGCATGAGGATCATTTTTATGTCGAGATTATCGATCCCGATACAGGTGAAGTTCTTCCGGAAGGGACAAAGGGGGAGATCGTTTACACATCGCTCACCAAAGAGGCCTTCCCCGGAATAAGGTACAGGTCGCGCGATATATCCATGCTCTACCATGACAACTGCAGTTGCGGCAGAACGCTGGTAAAGATGGAAAAGGTTAGCGGCAGGTCTGACGATATGCTCATTATCCGCGGCGTAAATGTGTTCCCGAGCCAGGTAGAGACAATACTGATGGAGGCTGAGGGTACAGAGCCTCACTACCAGATCATCGTAGACAGGAAGGGATCGATGGATGACATCGAGGTAATGGTCGAGGTTAATGAAAAGATCTTCTCTGATGAACTTAAAGTGCTTAACAACCTTTCGAAAAATATTGCTGACAGGTTCAGGAGTGTGCTGGGCATCACTGCCAAGGTTACCCTTGTTGAACCGCAGACCATACCCCGCAGCGAGGGTAAGGCGGTCCGCGTAGTTGATAAACGAAAAATCTGATTAAGGTCTGGAGGACTAAAATGAATGTAACACAGCTTTCAGCATTTGTATCAAACAAGCCCGGCCACCTGCAGAAGGTTCTCAAGGCCCTGGCTGACGAGAACGTTAATATTGTGACTCTTATTGTTGCCGAAACTTCAGATTTCGGCATACTCCGGATGATCGTTAATGATTCGGAGAGGGGCCTTAAGGCCCTGCGTGAAAACAACATCACCTGCTCAGTCAATGATGTCCTTGCCCTGGAGATCGATGACAAACCGGGGTCGCTTTTTAACGCGCTCGATGTTTTCGCTAAAAAGAATCTGAATATAGAATACATGTACGCGTTTACAGAAAAACGCGACGGCAGGGCGGTAATGATATTCAGGTTTGAGGATATCGAAGCCGCGAAAAATGCCCTTGCTGACAGCGGGTATAACATTGTCAGGAAGATAGACCTTATTGGAGAGAATAAATGACAAAGAAAGTAATGTTGGGAAACGAGGCGATTGCCCGTGGTGCATGGGAGGCAGGCTGTAATGTGGCTGCCGGTTACCCCGGTACTCCAAGCACCGAGATACTTGAAACCATGGCCAGAGACTACCGCGAGGTTAAATCGCAGTGGTCGCCTAACGAGAAGGTTGCCCTTGAGGTGGCCGCAGGAGCGGCTGTCGCCGGAGCAAGGTCCCTTGCCACAATGAAACACGTAGGCCTTAACGTGGCTGCTGACCCGCTCTTTACCTTTTCGTACACCGGTGTGAACGGCGGACTTGTTATAATAAACGCCGACGATCCCGGAGCATGGAGTTCGCAGAACGAGCAGGACAACAGGCACATTGCCCGCGCGGCAAAGCTGCCCATGGTTGATCCTGCAAGCCCGGCAGAGGCGAAGGAGTTCACAAAGCTTGCGTTCGAAATATCCGAGCAGTTTGACAGGCCCGTTCTTGTGAGGATTACAACACGTATTGCCCATTCGCAGGGTCCGGTTGACCTGGGCAAAAGAGAGGATGTTCCACTTAAACCCTGCACGCGCAATCCCAGGAAATTCGTTATGCTCCCGGCGCACGCAAGGCTGCGTCACGTTTTTATCGAGGAGCAGATGATCAGGCTGAGGGAATATTCATGTACCTCGGGGCTTAACAGGATCGAATGGAAAAATAAAAAGCGCGGCATAATAACAAACGGTGTGGCGTACCAGTACGTTAAAGAGGTCTGCCCCGATGATTCAATACTCAAGATAGGCATGGTCTGGCCGCTTCCCGATGATATGATCAGGGAGTTCGCTTCACAGGTCGAAGATCTGTACGTTGTCGAGGAGCTCGACCCGTTTATCGAAGAGCATGTAAAGGCCCTGGGATATAAAGTTACGGGCAAGGATCTTGTTCCTCTGTGCGGCGAGCTTACACCGGAGATAGTCGATCTTGCGATTAATAAAAAGCAGGTGCAGAAGGCTGTGCCCGATTATACAGGCGATCTTCCCGGTCGTCCTCCAGGACTCTGCAAGGGGTGTCCGCACGCGTTCGTGTTCAATGTCCTGAAAAAACTTGATTACACGGTTAACGGGGATATAGGCTGCTACACACTGGGGGCGCTCCCGCCTTACGGCACAATGCATTCACAGGGTTGTATGGGGGCGAGTATAGGCATGCACCTGGGCTTCGAAAAGGCCAGGGGTGACGAGGCCGCGAGGAGTACCGTTGCTGTAATCGGCGACTCTACTTTTATTCACTCAGGCATAACCGGACTTATAGACATGGTCTACAACAAAGGGACTGGCACCGTGATGATAATGGATAACCGCGTAACCGCGATGACCGGCCATCAGGAGAATCCGGCCACGGGCTACACTCTTATGGGGGAACCGACTCACGAGCTTGACCTTGAGATGATGGTGCGGGCATGTGGAGTTAAGAGGGTGGTGGTTATTGACCCCAAAAATGTTGATGACCTTGAACGTGTAATAAAGGAGGAGGTTGCCGCCAGGGAACCCTCTGTCATAATAACAAGACGCAAGTGCATTCTGAAGAAGTGAGGAGATTATGAAAAACGTTATATTCGCAGGCGTCGGCGGCCAGGGCGTAATACTGGCGAGCAAGGTTCTCATGGAGGTTTCCATGAAAAACGGTTTTGACGTAAAGGAGTCCGAGGTACACGGCATGGCGCAGCGCGGAGGGAGCGTTGACTGTCACATCAGGTTCGGCAAAGATGTCGCGTCGCCGCTGATTCCCAAAGGTGGCGCGGATTATATAATATGCCTGGAACTGCTTGAGGCCATGAGAAAGCTGGATTACCTTAAACCGGGAGCCACACTCATAGTTAACAGGGAACAGATAAATCCCGCACCGGTAGAGATCGGCGCCATGAAGTACCCCGAAGACATTGAAGACTTTATGAAGAAAAATTTTGCCGGCACCATAATTGTTGATACAGCCGAAGCCCTTAAAGAGGCAGGCACAAAGAAGGCCCTTAACATAGTGATGTTAGGCTGCCTTTCGAAATTCCTCGATTTTAAGATTGAGGACTGGGAGTCTGCGATAAAGGCCCTTGTGACCGAAAAGTTTATTGAGCAGAATCTCAAGGCTTTCAATCTGGGAAGGGGACTGGTGTAGGCTTCACTTTCACCATCGAATGCAGGCCCCCGGCAAGAGATGCTTGTGTTAATTTAAATATAATACCTTTTCGGGGGAAGCCGGGAATGATACATGCACGATATAATGTTTATCGGCCGGTGGCGGCATGGCGTTGAATCTGGATTTACAGGAAAACTCAATGGAAAATGAACTGAAAGAGAAAGCGTATAACAGAATAAAAATAAGGCTTAACATCGCAGGCATGGTCATTGACCTGGGCCTGCTGGTTCTGCTTGCCTTCAGCGGGCTTGCTCTTTTTATCGCTTCGCATTCCACGGTTACGGGAAATGATTACGTAAACTTCCTTGTATTTGTTTTTCTGTGCGGGCTTCTCTTTTCAGTAATCTCCATTCCTATGGATTTTTACGGCGGCTATGTTGTTGAGCACAGGTTCGGTTTATCTAACCAGACAGTCGCGGGCTGGGTAAAGGAGAACCTTAAAGGGACTGCGCTTAACATTGTAATCGGAGTTCCCGTTGCTCTTGCCTTCTACTGGTTTATACGCTCTACGGGCAATCTCTGGTGGTTCTGGTTCGGCATATTTGTTTTTGTTCTTTCGGTTTTACTAGCGCGCCTTGCGCCCGTGTTGATCTTTCCGCTCTTCTACAAGTTCAAAGAACTGGATAGCGGCGAGATCAGGGAACGAGTGGAAAAGATCCTTGCCGATGTTAATATAAAAATTAAGGGTATATTTTCATTCAACATGAGCAAGGATACAAAAAAGGCCAACGCGGGATTTACAGGCCTGGGAAAAACCAAGAGGATAATACTAAGCGATACGCTGCTTGAAAACTTTTCAGTTGATGAAATCGCGGTGGTTTTTGCGCACGAAGCCGGCCACTACAAGTACAGGCATATAGTAAAGAATATAATCTTCAGCACTATTGTAATATTCGTCTCATTCTATCTCTGCGGGCTCAGCTATGAGTGGACTGTTTCTAAAATGGGTTTTACCGCGCTCCACGACCTTGCGGCGCTCCCGGTTCTTATGCTCTACCTTTCTCTGTTCGGGCTTCTGCTTATGCCCCTTACCAACTCCATTTCAAGAAGGTACGAGTACCAGGCTGACGCCTATGCCCTGAAGACAACCGGTAACATTGAGGCGTTTGTGTCAACCATGGAGAAGCTTGCAGCGATCAACCTGGCAGACAAGGAACCACACCCGGTTGTTGAATTCTTTTTCTACAGCCACCCTTCAATAAAGCGCAGGATCGAGGCTGCAAGGGCTCTGAATTCCTGAAAACAGAACGGGCCTGCCGCTCGGGGAGACTATAATGAAAAAGTTTATTGCAGCACTCTCTATTCTCCTGGTCTCTACCTGTGTTCTCGCGCAGGAAGTAAAAAATAATTCCATTAAGGATGAAGATGGCGATGCGCCGGTGCTCGATGCAGCGTACAGCCTGTACGGCATAGCATACAGTGTATCAGGCGTGCAGTCCGATTACGTGTACGACGTGGCGCACATAAGGCTGCATCCGGGCATTAAGCTCTCTGCAGGTAATGTCAGGGGAGTATTTATGTTCGGCATTGATCAGGATTTCGGCAGAAACGGATCCTCTGTCACGGACAGCGGTGCAGATCCTGGTACTGGGAATTTTGTTGTGGGTGTAAAACGGGCTTACCTTGAAATATTCAATATGTTTCTGCCGGGACTTACTGCCGCTGCCGGTCTTGACCGGTACAGGTTTCCCCTTGTTGCCGACAATGACTTCGCGCTTTTTCGTGTTTCCCGGTATTTTGACCCTGTTAAAATTACGTTCAATTACATAAAGATAAACGAGTATTCACAGGTCGAAAAGGATGCAGCCAATATTGAGGACCACAGGGATGTCGATGCACTCGCTGCTGAGATTCATTTTAAATCCGGGATCTTTTCGTTGCGGCCGGGATTTATTTTTATAATCGGAGGCGAGCAGTCAGCAACAGCTTCTGACGCGAGAATAATGAATTTTTCCCTTGGCCTGGCAGCTGATTTAAACAGTGTATATCTTTCTCTGAACGGCTCGTATATGGCGGGCAGAACGGACAGCCAGACCACGGCTTCAGCCTTTGCAATTGATGCTGAAGCGGGCGTTACACTTTATGGCAAGGTCAGAACCGGCGGGTTCTGTACTTACGGTTCTGGCGACGACGGGACCGGAACAGATGATAACAGCTATTTTTATAACATGAACAACCTGTTCGGCTCAACTTCAAAAAAAACAGGTGCGCCCGACGGCAGGCTGCTGCTCCTTGAAAACGCGACTGTGGCAGAGTCAACCGCCACTGGTAATGTTTTTGACGTGATGGATGATTCAAGAGGGTACATGTCGGCAGGTTTGTTTATTGAGGCAGCTTTTGCAAAGGTTAAACTGTCAGCTCTGTGTGGCGTTGCATACTTTGCCACGGCTGATGGGGCGGGTAACAGCTTTATCGGATCCGAACTTGACCTTGGCGCGTCATACACAGTGGCGTATAACACAGAACTCTTTGTTGAGGCTGCGCTGCTCTTTGCGGCTGATTCAGCAGTCGGCCCCGCCGCGTCCTATGAACCTGGAAATGTAGCCCAGATCACCTTGGGCATTACCACTGACCTTTAATATAGTTATGCATTATTAAAAAAAGAAGGGTGCCCTGAGGCGCCCTTCTTTTTTTAATCTGTGAGTATTTCTGTTTATTTAATAAGCTCAATTATTGTTGCCGCGCCGGGGCCGCCTCCTGCGCAGAGTGAAGCGCAGCCGTACCTGATGTTGCGTTTCTGCATAATGTGGAGAAGGGTCACAATGATTCTTGCGCCTGTCTGGCCTACGGGGTGTCCCAGTGATATTCCTGAACCGTTTACGTTGATTATCTCCTTGTCAATCTTAAGTTCCCTGTTACAGGCTATAATCTGCGCAGCGAACGCCTCGTTCAGTTCCCATATACCTATGTCGCTCATTGTAAGTCCTGCGAACTTCAGGGCCTTCTGCACTGCCGGTACAACACCGAATCCCATGATCTTCGGGTCAACTCCTGCCGATGCTGTTGATACTATGCGTGCCAGCGGCTTGAGTCCCAGTTCTTTTGCCTTGTCAGCGCTTGCAAGTACAATTGATGCTCCGCCGTCATTAAGGCCTGACGCGTTACCCGCAGTAACAGTTCCATCTTTTTTGAACGCAGGCTTCATTTTGGCAAGTGACTCCATGCTGATGTCTGCGCGCGGGTGTTCGTCGGTGTCTACCATGACATCACCCTTTTTTGATTTAACGGGAACCGGAACTATTTCTGCTTTGAATTCTCCGTTTTTGATTGCCGCGGATGCCCTCTGGTGACTCATAAATGCCCACTCATCCTGCTCTTCCCTTGTTATCTTGAACTGCTCAGCAAGGTTCTCGGCTGTAATACCCATGTGGTAGTTGTTGAACGCGTCAACAAGTCCGTCATGAAGCATGTGGTCCACAAATGGCTGTTCACCCATGCGGAGTCCCTTTCGTGCGCCAAGTGACATGTATGGAGCGTTGCTCATACTCTCAATGCCCGTAACAACCTCTATGTCGTTTTTGCCCAGCATTAACTGTTGTGACGCGATCTCTGTTGCCCTCATCGAGGCCGGGCAGAGCTGCGTAACTGTACATGATACTGATTCGACCCTGCATCCTGAACCGAGTGCAACCTGCCTTCCGGTGTTCCCCTTGTTGCCTGCCTGAAGGCAGTTGCCTGCAATAAGTTCATCCACCTGTTCAGGTTTAATCCCGGCCTTTTCCATCGCGGACTTCGCTGTGATTATTCCCAGTTCCACGGCTGAAACCGAACTGAGCGAGCCAAGGAAGTCTCCAATCGGAGTACGGCTTGCGCCGAGTATTACGACTTCTTTCATAAAAAATCCCCCATGAATTTTCCTAAACCGTTTAATCTGCCGGCCATAGTTTTCCCGCCGCTTCCATGCAGGAACCTTTCCGGTAATAATTACGGCTTTATTATTTGTTTAAGGGCGATTATATGTTTCCGGGCATATTTTAACATGTTTTTATATTAAGTCAAGCCCCCGAATGTTATTTTTTTGTCACAGGGATCATTATTTGGTATATTAAATATCAGCAATCCGGCGGGAAAAATGATATCCATATTTGAACAGATCAGATCTTCTATCTACCCTACACAGCTCTCTGTGGGGTCAATAATACTGACTGTTTTTTCATTAACCCTGGCTGTTTTTTTTCTCTGGCCTCGAAAGAAGAGCGGTACTACACTGCACCTGGGGCTGGCGTACGCCTTTCTCTCTCTGTTTCATTTTGCCTATTTTATTTCGTTCACCTTTTATCATCCACTTGCAGCCTTTCACCGCTGGCTTACTGTGCCATCCATAATCGCGGCAGAGATACATCTTACGGGCCTGCTGCTGCAGTACCCTGACGACAGGAATATGAAGTTTTCGAGGATTGTCATGCTGGCGCAGTATGCCGGGCTTGTATTGACCGCCTTTATATTTTTTTCCATGGTCATTAATGCCGGCACCCTCTTCAGGTTCGACGGTCATTACTATGACACAGCCTCGGTCATGGCGGGAAGATTCTCTGGCCGGGTTATCATGGTATATTCAACCATCTTTCTCTTCGTAATAGTGTTCAGATTTTTTCAGCTCAGGGGGGACGATCTTAAACGCCTTATACTCATAGGGATCCCCTGTGTGCTGGGTGCCACATTGCCTGCGGTTCTGAATATCCTGAATCTTAAAGGGTATATTTCACGTGAGGTCTTCCAGGTAATGCTTAATATGTGCCATCTGTTTTCGTGGCTCTTTATGGCGCTGCTTCACCTTAATACCACAAGGGAGAGATTCACCTTTATGGGGAAGATAGTGGGGATAAGCATCGTAACCTTCCTCGCTGTCTTTATTCTTAACAGCCACTTTACCCTTCTTGAGATGGATAGAAATTTTGACAGGATGAGGTTTAAGGACACCCTGCTTCACATGTCAGGGCCTGAAACAGGAGATGACGTAATCTACAAATCAGAATGCGTCTTTAAGCAAAGTCCACCTGAACGTCACGGGCATGACCGGACATTAAACGGATGCTTTAATACCTTTGTCTATGAGGAGATTAAAAAAATCCCCGATGAAAATTTCAGTACAGGCCTTAAAGCGATTCTTTCACGCGGAGGTGAATTTTTTGCCGGGTACCGCAAGTTTATACTCGCCGCTGCAGAACGTATTCCTCAGGGGAGTAAGGGCAGGGGGGAACTGATCGCCCATGAACTGGATGATGTCCTGGGCTACACATCGTTTCATTACAATTATGTTCTGTCATTAAACGATGAGAATTTCAGGGACGAGCTGGCTCAGGTGCTTGAGGGGACTGATGAACGTTTCAGGTACTTCTCGGACGAGATGATTGCGTTTGCCGGGAGTTCACCGTTAAACGGCAGTGAACTTAAACTGCAGACTGCAGGGTTCATTGAACCGATGTACCCTTCCGGTTCAAGAAATTACAGGACAGGCAGCTCGGGCAATCAAATAATATCATATATTCTTTACGACCCTGCGGCAAAGGCTGTCAGGGAAACGGGCTTTGCCTATCTGCTTTACAGGGAGTACATGCATGACGCAGCGTCACGCATGATTCTGATTGTACTCTCGGCTATATTTTTTATGATAGCGGTGTACCCCTTCTTTTTTTTCGGGACAATGTACACTCCTCTCAGTACCCTGCTTAAGGGTGTCAAGCGTGTAATTAATGGCGAGCTCGATTTCAGAATTGATGTCAGGAACGAGGATGAAATTGGGGAGATCACCAGAACGTTCAACACAATGACAGACAGGCTCAGGGAGAACAGGGACGAGATTATCCGGTCAGCGGGAAGGTTCAGGGAACTGGCTGACCTGCTCCCCGATATTATCTACGAGACAGGTGTAGATCTTGATATAATCTACATGAACAGGGCAGGGTTCATCCTGGGTGGTTATTCTGAAGATGACATTCGTTCCGGTCTGTCACTCTCCGCGCTGCTCAGCGAAAAGGATTTTCGCAGCATAAAAACTTTCAGCGAAAAATGCAGTGATGTCAAAGACGCGGTATTCAGCAGGACACACGATATACGCAAAAAGGACGGGGGAGTATTCACTGGCGAGAACAGGGCTGTTTTTATATATAATGAAAGCGGCATGTCAGGGCTTCGCGGAATAATCCGCGACGTGACAGAAAAACTCAAGACCGAGGAATCACTCCTGCAGATACAGAAGATGGAGACCATCGGTACACTTGTTGCCTGCCTTGCGCACGATTTTAACAACATACTTGCGGGAATAACCGGCCCGCTTTCAATGATACGTTATGCCATGGAAAAGCACGGCAGCATTGATGCCGATGATTTTAAAGTGTACCTGGAAACAATGAATGAGTCCTCCAGGCGAGCCGTAGACCTTGTGCAGCAGCTTGTTAATCTTTCAAGAAAAGATTCAGTCAGCCTTGCCACAGTTGACCTTGCGCAGTCACTTAACCATGTTATAAGGATATGCTCCAGCGCGTTCGATAAAAGTATTGAGATTGTTTCATCTATACCCGGTCATCCCGTAATGATAATGGCCGACACAACGCAGATAGAACAGATGCTTCTTAACCTCTGCATAAACGGCAGCCACGCGATGACTATTATGCGTCACGAGGGTGAGCGCTATGGCGGCCGGCTTGTGCTTGAAGTAAAAAAGATATTTACCGATGAGCATTTTATGGCGCTTCATCCTGAAGCTAAAGAATCATCATACTGGAAGCTCTCGGTGTCTGACACCGGTGTGGGCATGGACAGCAGTACTGTGTCAAAAATATTCATTCCTTTTTTTACAACTAAAGGGCGCGGCACCGGTACGGGGCTCGGGCTTGCAATGGTGTACAATATTGTAAAACATCACAGGGGATTCATTGATGTCTATTCAGAACCGGGCATGGGAACAACCTTCAGTGTTTTTCTGCCGCCGATCGAGGTGCATGAACAGTCTGCTGCTGTTTCTTCCGGGCCGCAGATACTTAAGGGGAGCGGGCTTATACTGGTAGCCGATGACGAGGAGGCTATCAGGCTTACTGCGAGGATGATGCTCGAAAAGTGCGGTTACGAGGTGCTCACTGCTGTTAACGGCGCCGATGCGGTAAAAATATACGCAGAACACGGCGCTCAGATTAAACTTGTAGTTCTTGACCTGCTGATGCCGGGTATGTCGGGAGAGGCAGCTGCAATGGAACTGAGAAAAATTAATCCCGATGTTAAAATACTCCTGGCCTCGGGCATGATTCACGATGAGCGAGCAGACCGGCTTGCATCTGATGATAAATGTATTTTTATGCAGAAACCTTATACTTTTGAAGCACTGTCACGGGCTGTTCATGACCTGGACAATTATATAAAAAACCAGCCGCATTAATTTTTTACTCGCCCGGAGCAGCCTTTTCTGTTAACAGTTGTTTAACAGTTAAGGAGAATCCGAATAATATGACTGAAAGACCCGCAGCACTGATAACCCACCCGGTTCCGCTGAACACTCCGCGGCAGAGATTCAGCGATTACGCCTGCGCCGTTTTTAACCTGATCCCGTCGCGCAAGGGGATAAAAAAGTTAATCAAGCAGGGTGCTTTTCTCATAGACGGCGCAGAAGCTTCTACGGGTACGTGGGTGCAGCCTGGACAGGTTATAGAACTTTTTGAAACCGGAACTTCAAGGATTAAGGAATACCGCACAGAACTCCAGGTGGTGTACGAGGATCAGTTTCTGGCAGTGGTCAGCAAGCCTGCCGGAATGGCCGTGAACGGCAACAGGTTTAAAACACTTCAGAACGCGCTCCCCTTTAACCTTGTACCTTCAGAAGAACCTGACGCGCTTTTTCGCCCTATGCCCGTGCACAGGCTGGACGCTGTCACGAGCGGTCTTGTCGTGGCTGCCAAATGCAGACGGGCGCAGGTCTCTCTGGGGCAGCAGTTCGAGACTCGCGAAGTAATCAAGCGTTACAGGGCTGTTGTGCATGGGATGATAACAGACAGCGGACTCATAACATCCATCCTTGACGGCCGCGAGGCGGTTACGGAGTACTCACCGGTACGCTGTGCAAGGTCAATAAAAAACGGTTACATAAGCCTTGTGGATCTTTTTCCGCAGACCGGAAGAATGCACCAGTTAAGGCGGCACATGGCCGGATGCGGGCACCCTGTTGCCGGTGACCTGCTCTATGGTGTAAAGGGTGATGTGTACAGGGGGAAGGGGCTCTTCCTTGCCGCGGTGGAACTCAGGTTCACTCACCCGGTCACTGGCGAAGCGGTCAACGTCACGGTAGATGACCCGCACAAGTTTGAATCCTTTATGCAGCGTGAGGAGCGCAGGTGGCAGCGGATCCATGGTTTATGAATCCGCTGGTGCTGAGTGCTAAAATTTATTCAGGTCAGGCTGGATTTCCTTCGCGATTTCCTTCTGAACTTTTTCTGTCAGGGCTTCAACAGTTTTAAATTCAGAAGGTCTGATCTTTTTACCTATTGTAATTGTACCTCTTTTCTTTGTGAATATTTCAGGGAAGGTTTTATGCGGCGGCCAAATATCGTATGCGCCGTTTATTGTAATAGGGATTATCTCACGGTCAATGTTTTTCGCAAGGTATGCAGCGCCATGCTTGAACTGCTGCATTGTGCCCGTGTCTGTGCGCTTTCCTTCAGGAAATATCATTATCGTCTTGCCCTGGCGAAGCAGGTCAGAGCTGCGCTTGAACACTTCGTTTGTATTTTTAGCGTAATCAATCCATATTACGGGCATGCCGTGAAACACGTATTTTATAACATCGACCTCTTTTTTGCCAATGGCGTATGAATTCTTTATGTCCCTCACCTTCATCGCCCGAATAATAAAAAGCAGGTCAAGAAATGATGTATGGTTTGACATGAGTATGTTATTCTTTATGTCAAGATTTTCGGGGTTCCTGACCTCAACCTTCCACGCGAATATGCAGAGAAGCTTGATAAGTGCTATCCAGAAATATAAAAATGGATTAAAGAAGGGCAGGGGCTTTTCTGTTATATCCCCTTTAAACAGCCTGTCGGTAAGCTTGTTGCCGCCGCTTTTTTCAAGTCCCGCAAGGTAAAGCACAAGCGCGTCCATTGTCTGTATTGATTTCATCTTCTCTACGTCTATGGTTATGCTGAGGTTCTCTTCAAAATAGACTGCAAGGTCTACAAGTCCAAGCGAATCTATGTCAAAGTCGGCGTAGGTCTGCCGTGTGTAAATTGTCTTTGCGCGGAATTTCTTTTTCAGAAGATCAATAATTT
>JAAYBQ010000309.1 GCA_012730035.1 Spirochaetota bacterium | reverse complement strand
TTTATATCCCTGTTTATAACCATGTTTGTGATGATCCCCTGTGAGGCGGAGTCCATCCATTGTATATCATCTATGGCCAGAACCAGCCCCTTTCCCGCGGAGGCGATGGCCTGTAAAAGTTTAAGAAAGGTATATACCAGCCTGTTCTGCGAGGCTTCAGCGGGAAGTTCGGGGACTGGAGGCTGCTTTCCGGTGACCAGTTCTATGGAAGGCAGAAGGTCTGCTATGACCCTGCCGTTTTCACCAAGAGCCCTGGCGAAGGTCTTTTTCCAGATGCTTATCCTGTCGCTGCTCTCTGAAAGGATCTGCTTAACCATGCCGTTGAGGGCTTCGATAAGCGCACTGTACGGGGTATTCTCCTGGTCCTCCTGGTGCTTTCCGCAGAAAAAATAGATCCTGTTGACAGCTGCAAGCTTTCTGACCTCATCAATAAGTGCCGATTTTCCGCAACCCGCACTGCCGGAAATAAAAACAACCTCCATGCTCCCTTCGCCGGCTGTGGAATATACGGTTTCGTTAAAAATTTCCTGTAAAATTCCACTCTCTTTTTCTCTGCCAACAAGCATGCCGGGAATAACAATTTCAGGCGAAATATCATGCCGGCAGATCTCGAATTCATCGATACCACCCGAGGATGTTATGCGGTTCGCGCACCTTACAAGGTCAGCAAGAAGTCCGGCGGCGCTCCTGTATCTCTCTTCCGGAGATTTTTCAAGCAGACGCATTATTATCCGCGAAAGCACGGGGTATATTCTGCTGTCAAGCTCACGGGGAAAAACCGGCATACGTGCTATATGGCTGTGGATCAATTCCATCGGATCTGTTGAACTGAAAGGTTTACGGCCGGTTAAAAGTTCGTAAAGTATAACGCCCAGCGAATACAGGTCGCTCCTGTAATCGGGAATACGGTTTATGCGGCCGGTCTGTTCGGGTGATATGTATGGCAGGGTGTTCGTTATTATTTCATCGTTGAAGAGTTTTTCATTTCTCCCTGTGATCACGAGCACTGAACTGAAATCGATTATCCTCAGGGAATCACCTTCAAAGGCGATGTTGTCAGGCCTCAGGTTAAGGCATGTTATATTATGCCTGTGCAGGTCTGCCAGAATTTCAGCCAGGGGAATTGCTATCCTGAAAAAATCTTCGGGGCCGGCTTTGCCCCCATGAATGTAATCTGAAAGAAAAAAAGGTTCATAAAATTCCGAAACAACTGCAGGCTGCCCATGGTGTAATCCTGTCTCCAGTATGCGAGGCAGCCCCTTTAAATCAAGCTTCATGAGCTTTTCATATTCCTGCCTGAAAAGGGTAATCTCAGAGGGCCTTAGTTTTTCAGTTTTGAAAATTTTTATCAGGCGTGGAAGACCGGCGCTGTCAACAGCATACATGGTTGTGCAGAATGATGTATCCCTGATTATTTCACGGATTGTATATTCATCTTTTATGGGTAATAAACCACCGTAGTTATTCATATACTTCTCTGTTCACGGCGCACGGCAGAACACGGGCCTGGATTTTTAAACCGCTGCAGATATTTATTTCAGCGCCTGATTTTACCGGTTCAGCGGCTAATTGCGGGCAGGGGTATCCGGAGCCGGGCCCGGAAACAGTTAATCCCCCGTATGATAGTTTCTTACTGTACCCATCCATGATTTACCTGACTTATGTATATTTTATGCGTTTAAGCAGCACCAGGTCTATTATGTCAAATCACCAATTTTACAACATGTCAATAGAATTTTTTCAGCACTGCCTGCCGTGAAGCCTTTTTACGTAAAACTGCTTGGCAGGGAGCAAAGAGCAGTATACACTGGCGTGTCCGTAAAAATCATAACCGGGAAAAGTTTTATGCCCATTAACTTCGGCCGGACCGGAAGGGTCCTCCTGATAAATGCAACAGAAAGAAGCGTCAGCGCCATTGAAACCGGCGGTGATGCGGCCACATTTTTTATTGGCGGACGGGGTATGGCCGGAAACTTTCTGCGCCCCTTTGCACACCTTCCCTTTGATTCACCGCAGATGCCTTTAATATTTATGACAGGCCCGCTGACCGGCACCGGTGCTCCCTGTTCAGAGATGTTATCTGTTATGTCAAAGTCCCCGCTTACCCGCACAGTATTCCAGTTCTCTGCGGGCGGCACATTCGGTTCAGAACTTAAAAAGTCAGGCTGGGACGGAATTATACTAACAGGTAAAAGCACCTCACCCTGCGGAATAATTATTAAAGACAGTAGTGTCACCTTCGAGCAGAGCCGTTTTATACCAGAAATGGATGTATCGCAGAGGCTGGCATTCTTCAGCACTGGATCTGCTGCAGTGACAGGCCCGGCTGCTGAATATGGTGTGCTTTTTTCATCTATGATTTTCAGCGGCGACACACAGCAGAGCAGGGGCGGATTAGGACTTGTGATGGAGACAAAGAATATCCGGTATATACACGTCAGGGGTTCCGGGTCAGTAAGTGTCCATGACCTCGAAAAGCTCACTGCTGCGGGTGAAGACATTCTGCGCCTTGTATCGGCCTCGCCCGTTCTTACAGGTGACCATGGATTTTCCAGGTACGGTACGGCCGCGCTCTTTGACCTTGTAAACTCGAGGGGAATGCTCCCCTGCCTGAATTTCAGAAAGACCTGTTATGACGGAACAGACCCGCTGAACGCCTGCGCCTATGACCGGTTATATGGCACTGTTTCGTACGGATGCACCGGCTGTGACATACACTGCGGCAGAAGGCTTGCCGACGGCAGGCCCGTGCCGGAATATAACGCAATGGTGCATTTAAGCGCGCTCACGGGAAATACATCTGTTGAACGCACTCTCCTTGCATCTGCCCTGTGCGCAGAGAAGGGCATGGACCCTGTGTCAGCCGCTTCAACAATTGCCTGTTATATGGAAATCACCGGAAAATCCCCGGATGAATGCGATATCGTAAAACTGCTTGCGGATATTGCACTCTCCAGGGGTGAAGGTGAACTTCTAAAGTCAGGTTCTCTGCGCTATGCCGCGGCCGCGTCCAGGCCCGAACTTTCAATGTCGGTAAAAGGACTGGAACTGCCGGCTTTTGACCCGCGCGGCGCTTACGGCACAGCACTGTCATACGCGGTATCAACGCGCGGCGGCTGCTACAGCGACGCTTGCGCCATATCGCATGAAATTCTGCGCAAACCCGTTGCAACTGACAGGTTCACATTCAGCGGAAAACCGCGCATGATCAGGCTGGCAGAGGATGCACGTTCAGCAGCCGATTCCCTTACAGTCTGCGGAAACATACTCTTTGCCGCATCTCTGGAGGAATATGCCAGGGCGCTCTACGCTGTGACAGGAACAGAAACTACAGGCCATGACCTTATGCTTGCCGGTGAACGCATTAATTACAACGAAAGAATAATGAATTATATATGCGGGTTCACGTCGGCTGACGATGACCTGCCCGCAAGATTTTTCAGCGATCCCGGAACCCCGGGCGCAGGAATATCCATACCGCCTCTTGACAGGAACAAGTTCCTTGAGGCGCGCAGCACATATTACCGTATACGCGGCCTCTCTGCTGACGGGCTGCCGCTTGAAAAAAAATCACTGGAGCTTGGACTATCATGGACAGACCCGGACTGAAATATTCCGCCAGGCTTGTTAAGAGCGGCCTCTGCGAAGCTGGCGCGCCACTGTTCGGTATAATGGAAGATGGAATTACATGGAGCGGCAGAATACAGGAAGAGCATATCCTTGAAGAGGTGCTGAACACACTCAATTTCGGGTCCATACTATTTTCGCCGACTGCTGAACCATTCAGATCAATAACGGAACTTCTTGCCGGAGAAGCGCAACCGTCAGGGTCGATAGTGCCGGACGACACCGAGACCAGGACCTTTCTGCATGAGATCCCGGTGATCAGCGCCTTTACACCGGGAGAAATAATTACCGCGCTCAAAAGGCGTAAAGGCGCAATAATTCCCGGCAGGGGAATTATTACTGCCGGGCCGGTAACTCCCGAACAGGCCTTCGTTACCTTCAGTTCGATATGCTTTTCATGTTACGTTAAGTTTTTTTCGGACTATTATTATTACACACGCGGAGTGAAAAAATTACCGGATAGCGCAGAAAAAATTGCTCCCCAGGCATTAAAGGCATACCGTTCCGCGCTGAAGAACATAAGTGACTTTCCATCAGCGAAGGGTCCGTTCACTTCAGACGAGGCGGTCTATGCCGCTATTGTTGAAGCGGGCAGACTGACCGTAAGTTCCGGCATGGTCGATTCATTTTTCGGTAATGTATCCGCCCTTTTCAATGACTGCATATACATTACGCAGACAGCCGCTTCACTGGACGAACTTGAAGGATGCATTGACTGCTGCCCTCTGGACAATTCATCGACATGCGCAATAACCTCATCAAGTGAATATTCGGCACACAGGGCTCTTTACAATCTTACACACAGAAGGACTGTGCTTCACGGCCACCCCAGGTTCTCCGTTATAATGTCCCTGTTATGCGACCGACACGAATGCGCAAACCGCGGCCGCTGCCACACCGCATGCACAGCTAAAAGGTTTATAAATGACATACCGGTTGTTCCCGGCGAAATCGGAACCGGCCCCCTCGGGCTTGTGCGCACAATGCCCGCAGCAATGATGGGCCGCGGAGTAATTGTACACGGGCATGGACTTTTTACTGCGGGTGCATGCGACTTTACGGACGCATTCACCAGCCTGGTGGATATTGAGCGTATGTGTTTTGAAGAATACTGCAGGCTTGTTCAATTCTAGGCTTATCCCCGCAGCAGGAGCATTATTTCAAATTTATATAGTTATTATTAGTACTTTTTGTTCTTAAATTTTCAACGATAAACATAACAAACGATTAGATTTTGTTTATAAAATCTGTGTATTCTGCAAATTCACCGCCTGTTTTCATGGAATGAGTAATTTTTTTTCATTTTTTTCATATTTTTTGTTGAAATTTTTTTCAATTCCGACATAACAAAAATTGTGTTTATTAACTTAATTGAAAAATTTCAACCAATGTATTATTTTTATCCTGATCAAAAATCATACATACACCAGACCCCGGGTCTTTAGGGAGTAAGTCTTTGTCAGTTTAATACCTGAAGGGGAAAAAACTGCGTGCAGGGTATTAAACGACTTAAAAATAAAAATAATTAATACGAGGTAAACATGTTTAAAGGAAAGACAGGATTAGTCTACAACGACGTGGCAAAAGCTGTTGATGACGTGCTCGATTATATCGGGAGCGACATCATCTTCGGGATGACCCTTGCTCTGGGCAAGCCGGTCCTTTTTATCAATGAGCTTTACGCCCGGGCAAAGCAGGACCCTACAATTAAACTTAAAATTGTTACAGCGCTTGCACTTGAAAGGCCCGGCATGAAAAGCGATCTTGAAAAAAGATTCCTGGGTCCCCTGGTTGAAAGGGTATTCGGCGGCAGCCCGGAGTTTGACTATATGAAGGATTTTCGCGCAGGAAAGTTGCCGAAGAATGTTGAAACATATGAATTTTTCAATAAAGCCGGGGGATACATGAACAGCCCCGAGGCACAGAGGAATCACCTTGCGTCCAACTATACCCACGTTATACGCGATGCCATAGACTTTGGCGTCAACGTTTTCGGGCAGCTTGTGGGATGCCAGAAGATAAACGGAAAGATGATGTATTCCATGGGGTGCAACACCGATATATGCGTTGAAGCACTTCAGAGATTCCAGGAGCTAAGGGCAAGTGGAGCCAAGGTATCCACTATTGCCGAGGTTAACACCCAGATGCCTTTTATGTACGGCGACGCTGTTCGTGAAGGAACAGACTACGACATCCTTCTACATGGAGAACAGTTCAACTACAAACTTTTCGGACCGCCAAAAGATGCTGTAATGCTCCGCGACCACATGATAGGGCTGCAGGTCAGTTCTCTTGTCAAGGATGGCGGAACACTCCAGGTTGGCATAGGCGCTCTTGGCGACGCGATTGCAGCGGGACTTGCAATGCGGCAGAATCACAACGATGTTTACAACAAGGTTCTTGATGAAACCGGCCTCAAAGAGAAGAACAGGGCGCTGATTGAAAAAATCGGAGGAACAGGAACCTTTGACCAGGGGCTTTACGGATCTTCAGAAATGTTTGTTGACGCGTTCATGCAGCTATACAAATCAGGCGTGCTGAAACGGAAGGTATATGATGACATACCCCTGATGAAACTGGTTAACGCCGGTAAAATTTCGCACGACAAAATTCCATCCAATATACTGGAACTTCTGTACAAAGAAAAAGGTATACATGAAAAATTAACAGAAGAGGAATTCAAAAAGTACCAGGAATTCGGCATATTTAAAGCCGGGCTTAAATATAAATCCGGATTTATTTATGACGGCAAGGCAAAGTTCTCCGCGGACATACACGCCAAAACGAATAAAATTGACCCGAAAAAGCTTTTCGGCACCAGCCTGAAACACGGCAAGGTTATTCTTGGCGCTTTCTTTATAGGGCCCCAGGCTTTTTACAAGGCGCTTAACGACATGAGCGACGAGGAAAGGTACCAGTTTGGCATGTCCGGCGTAGAAAAGGTGAACCAGCTTTACGGAGGAGAGGAACTCAGAGCACTTCAGCGAAAGCACGGCCGGTTTGTAAACGCAGGTATGATATGCAACGTTTTCGGCGCAATCACCTCTGACCAGATAGAAGACGGCAGGGTTGTGAGCGGTATTGGCGGCCAGTATAACTTTGTTTCAATGGCGCATGCCCTTCCCGATGCCAGACTGATAATGATGATACGAAGCACAAGGACAGAAAAAGGTGGCGTAGTCAAATCCAACATAGTTTATAACTATGGACATACTTCAGTAACAAAACACATGCGAGACATTATTGTTACTGAATACGGTATAGCGGACGTTCGCGGTAAACCGGACTGGCAGGTAATAGATTCCATAATAAAGGTTACTGACTCGAGGTTCCAGGATGAGCTGATAGAAGAGGCAAAAAAGCACGGGAAACTGCCGCCTGATTATGTGCTGCCGCAGGAGTACAGGCAGAATACACCGGCGAAGATTGATGCCATGCTGAGACCATACCAGACCGACGGCCAGTTTGTCGCTTTCCCCTTTGGAACAGACTTTACCGCTGAAGAGATTGCCCTTGGCGCATCCCTTAAGACAATTGCGGCCAAAAAGAAGGGTGAAGTCATTAAGCTGCTGGCAAAGGAGATGTTTAAATCCATACCTCCGCATGCGACGCCATACCTTGCAAGGATGGGCCTGGAGAATCCGCAGAACAGGGGCGATAAAATCAAAAGGAAAATAGTGCTTGCCGCTATGCGTGCAGCCAACAGACTGCAGCCCGTTGGACCTCAACCTTAATAAATGCGTTTCATGTCTTTCCCCATAAATCTACGGTGGTCATCCATTAAGGGTGACTGCCGGTTTTTTAAATTTTAATTATTGTATTAAAAAAAGCCCCTGCCGGGGCTTTTACTTTCTGCAACTAACAAGCAGCCTAGAACGAAAATGAAGCGCCGAAATTAACTATACCCAGCCAGCCCACACCCACATCGGCAAAAACAGAAAACTCTTTACCGATTTTGATTCCGAGCAGCGCAAGATGTACGCCTGGAATGAATTCGGAACTACCCGGACTCTGCCCGTCAGAGGATGAAACATCGATACCCGAATATGTTCCCCCGATCATTATGCTGTGGTAAAACTTGAAATAGTCCCAGCCGTACTGTACATTCAGTCTTCCCATGAGCGACACGAATGTCCAGTCCCAGTCAACATACCCGCTGTCATACTGCCACCGCCTGTTGACCGATTCGTACACAAAAATGCCGCCAGCCGAAAAATTGTCCGAAAAATAGTAATCAGCTCCGAAAAACAGCGGCCCGAACGAACCGTTATCCTCAATGGTACGCGCCTCATCGGTAAAAGCGGCCGAAAAGCTGAAGGCTATTGCCTCAAGAAGTCCGGTCGATATGTTCAGTACAGAACCGAAACCATATCCGCCGTAAACGCTGTATGTAAAATATTCATCCTCATCCTCGTATTCGTTAATGGCAAAAAGTGACGATGATAGACCTGTAATCAATGACAACGAGAGTATAATTGTTAAAAAAAAATTTTTCATCTCTCTGCTCCTGTAAAGATGTCCTGTAATCAGATTTTTATGATATCAGCATATTGACAAATTACGCGCCATCGGGAAATAATCAACTGTTTTTCGCACTCTGATATACACCCCACTCGGCACCCATGAGGAAAACTGCTTGCAATGGCTGCGGCTACCGCTTTAGCTGTTAATTTTGTTACGAAAAAAAATTACCCATGCATAAGGTGCCAGTTGAAAATCTGCCTTGTTAATCCCCCCATTGAGGATTTTTACACCACCGGTATACGTCGGCAGCCGCTGGGGCTTCTCTATATAGCCTCTTCGCTTAAGAGTGCCGGCCACGAAGTATCGCTCCTTAACTGTCACACTAACAAACGTTCCGGCATGGAACTTCCGGCTGAATTCAGTTACCTGCTTCAGTACATGAAACCATCGTCATCCGAATCATTCCCTTTCACAGGCTACACCCACTACGGCATGAGCTGGCAGGAGATTGAAAAACGCATAAAGGAATGCAGTGCAGAACTGTACCTTGTGTCGTCAATGTTCACTACATATTACGAGGAGACGCTGCGCATCTTCGCGATCATAAAAAAACACCACGCCCTCGCGGTAATAGCGGCAGGGGGGCACCACGCTTCGCTGCATCCCGGGCACCTGCTTGAAAACGGAGCGAACTACGTTATACAGGGCGAAGGGGAGATACCCTCTGTGATGCTGGCGCATATTATTGAACATGGAGGATCTGCCGCAGATGTGCCCAACCTCTGCCTGTCGGAGCACGGCCAGGTTAAAAAAACCTGCACCAGACTGACTCCCGACATTGACGCGCTTGATCTGCCCGACAGAAAGCTGCCTGCACCTGCATCAATGCGCGGAAGGGGCAAAAAATTTGTGACCATGATTGCATCGCGCGGATGCCCGAACAGGTGTTCATTCTGCACATCGCGCATTGTCTGGGGAAAAAGTTTCAGAGAACGCCGCTCTGAAGATGTAATCCGAGAAATAAAAATCTGTGTACAGGATCACGGGGCTGATATAATAAACTTTGAAGATGACAACCTCTTCCCTTCGCGCGAAAGGGCTCTGACCCTTCTTGAAGCGCTCATAATGGAGAAAGAAAAACACGCTTTCTACCCCGAGTTTACCGCTATGAACGGCATCTCGATAGAAAAACTTGACGGGGACATAATAATGATGATGAAACGCGCGGGCTTCAGGGAGATCGATCTTTCCCTGGTTAGTCATTCAGATGAGCTGCAGAAAAATGAACGCCGCCCTTTCAGCTCTGAGCATTTTCTTGAAATTGCGTGTTACGCGCTTTCAGCGGGATTTAAAGTGCGGGGCTACTTTATACTCGGGCTGCCGGGGCAGTCCGTCGAAGAAGCTTATGAGACTGTAAGTTTCATGAAAAATTCTGGAATTTCAGTGTTCCCTTCAGTATATTACAATGTATTAGCACCGCACGATCAATGGAAAATGCAGAGGTCTTCGGCTTTTTTTAACGCGAGGGCCGATTTTCCACGCGATGAACTGATTAAATGTTTTAACAGCTGCAGGCCGGACCTTTAAAAAGCTATTGATTTTTTTGCACTATATAAATAATTATATTGGAACAACAAAATGAAGGTATTAGTTAGCACGTTCTAATTTGCGGCAGGTTTATTTTGCATAATAACAATAAAAAAGAATTCTCCAGGCTGAGAAAAAAACTTATACTCTACTTTATACTCATCTCGGTGGTCTCCATTTCTGTAAGCGCAGAGATAATTTTTGAATTCAGTTCAGGAAGACTAAAGAATGAAATCCGTGAGAACCTGATAGTTACCCTGAGCAGTTCGGTCTCGCCTGCTATTGTTCAGAAGGTCGGTGTTGATAACCTTGACTCAGCCGTAAGCAGGCCCCTCTCAACGCTGCGGAACAGGATGATACTGCTGCTGCTGGTAATTTTTGCCTGTATAGTGGGCGCCTTCGTGCTCTTTACCCGCGACATTGTCTCGCCTATGGACAGCATAGTGGACGCGACAAAGAAGATCGCGGATGGTGACCTTACGGTCTCGGTGCCTGTAATGAGCGATGACGAAATCGGTCAGATTGCAAGGCTGATCAATGACATGAACGTAAACCTGCAGGACATGGTTATGCAGATACGGAGCGAAATCGTAAGGCACAAGAAGAAAATTCGCGAGGCCACGGACAAGATAATCTTTATGGGACACGTGGAATCAGCAGTTGAGATAATCGACAACAGAAGGATGAAGCTTTCAGATTTCAAAAAAATGATACGACTGAGCGGCGATGTCGTAAAGCTGCTTGAGCAGATGCTTGAAGACCTTTCTGCCCTTGAAACCTTTGTCCGCATGTACAAGACCTACGCGATAAGGCCTGATATTGAGCAGAAAGAGATCGACAGCGTGATAAATGAATACTTCGATGATGACGAATAGGAGAAACCATGAGTTTTGAATACTGGTACATGTTCCCCGTCGCCGTGACAATTGCAGTCCTGGCAAATTCATCAGGCTTCTCCGGAGGAGTGCTTTTTCAGCCCATATTCAACCTTGTACTTAACCTGCCCATACAGACATCTGTTGCCACAGGCATTGCCACAGAGACCGTGGGAATGACAAGCGGCGCCATAAGATATATCTACTATAACATGGTGGAACTTTCACTGGGATTTACAATGCTCATGCTTGCCATACCGGGCGTGGTGCTGGGCAATCATGCGCTGATTGTAATTAATGGCGACCTGCTGAAACTTATTCTGGGATTTATTATTATTTTTGTGGCCTCGATGCAGTTTGTTAATGCCCTGCGCAAGTCGTTCGGCAAAAGAGATCATGTACCGGTTGAGGATATATACCCGTTAATGTGGGTGCCACCCATTGGCGGGTTCTTTTCGGCATCCACGGGCACCGGTGTTTGCGAACTCTCTCAGCCCCTGCTTGAAAAGGGGCTTAACCTGAAGACAAAAAGGGCAAACGCCACGGCCATACTTGTTGAAGCATCGGCTGACTGGGTCATAACAATACTGAACCTTCAGGCAGGAATGATAATGTGGAAGCTGTGGATCTTTACCGGCGCCGGAGTAATTATCGGCGGACAGATAGGTCCGTATATTTCACGATTTCTGCCGGAACGTTTTATCAAGATTATATTTTCACTGGCTGTTGTTATCATAGGATCTTTTTATCTGTACAAGGGATTTATCTGGCTTACAAACTTATAGGAGCTGCGCAGGGTCATGGGAATTCTGGCTTTTCTTGAGAGTCCTGGCGGACTGGCTGTTCTCCACTCGCTGCAGGCCGTACTCTTTTCGATTATGGTCTACATTCTTGCCGCGGAATACTGGAGGACGGGAGACTCATCGCTTGTGTACAAGCTACTCGCGTCATGCAGCATTACCGTTATAAGCGGGGGGACTGCAGTAATTAATACACTCTCGGTGCTCTACGGAATTACGGTCAGTGAAAAATTTTTCCCCCTCATGTTCAACGCACTCTTTGCCCTGATAGTACTTTTTCTTGCAAGGGCTTTCACCTATGAGCACGTGGTGAACAGAAGGCGCTTCGAAGTGATAATACATTCGGGTATGGCGCTCGTAGCCGCATTCTACATATTGTCACAGGTTTACTGGCTGAGCGTGTACAGCCCGGGAATGCTCTTTATTAAATCGGGAGCACAGATTCTTTTTTCATCCTTTTTTATTGTTATGCTCTCGTTCTCTATTTATTATCTTACGCGGTTCAGAAAAAAATACAGGCTGCGGCTGCTGACGGGCTTCGCGTCAATCGCGGTTGCGCAGATTATTGTTGTGTATATTGCCGCCAACGAACAGGTACATCCGCTCCTTACAGTAATCAAGGCGGCAGCACCGTTACTTGTGCCGTTGATGTTTACGAGTGTTGTATTCAAAGAGCTGATTGAACGCGTTGTTTCCCTTGTTGACAGCATCCGCCTGACCTTTGAACAGCAGCGGGAACTGACGAACGAGCTCATCAGGATAGGCAGCGATCTTTCGTCGATGTCGGACACGCTTGTAAAAAGCGCCATGGACGGCTGGAGCAAACTATCGCTTGTAGTTGAACTTATACGCAAACAGATTGAAGACAGCGATAACCTTACGGGCATAGCATCGAACGCCCAGAGCTACTTTGCAGGATTTGACCGCAGCCTGCTTGACTCGCTGCTGGACAGGCTCGGCAAGAGCATGCCAGGGAATTCCCCCGCCGCAGTTGAAGTTGACGGTGATACGTGTGCCAGAATTGCTGATGAACTGAAAATCAGCATGGAGTTTGTGCGGCAGGTAGAGAGCAATGCAGCCGGTATGCAGCGGATGATACCGGCAATAAACAGTTTTGTTGAGAGCATTGACGAAATTTCGGACAGGACGGGAATGCTTTCACTGAACGCTTCTATTGAAGCCGCACGCGCAGGCGAGCACGGCAGGGGATTCGCCATTGTAGCGGATGAGGTGAGCCGCCTTGCAGAGAGCTCGATGGAGGGGGCCAGGAATTTCAGGAACGAAATAAAGGCGCTCGCGGGATATATTGAATCCGCGCTGAATGGAGCCGGGGCGCTGGCAGAGAAGATTCAGGCAGCAGCTTCATCAATCTCCGTGCTGCAGGTACATACAGGCAGGCCCGAAAAACATGAAACTCTGCCAGGCGTACTTGAAGAGATTAAAAGCCTGATTGACAGGTATAGCAAGATCGTAACAGGCATATTCAGGGAAGCTGAATTTATTTCGATTATAACAGGGAAAAACGTTGAACACTCCAACGAAATGAAAACGAAGATCAGTGAACACATAGGCAACCTGGAATCCATAGCAGGGATAAGCGACCAGATAAATGAACTCATAGCCAATCTTAACGGAAAGATTAACAACCTTATACAGAATTCCACTGAACTGGAGAAGCTTTTAAATTAAATACAGCTAAAGTCCACCTCAGGCAGGTTCCCCGCGCTTAGAGCCTTTTTTAACCAAAACGGGTAAATTCCCCGCTTTAAGTGCCGATAAATATAATGGATCAGCAATTCCGGTTTAAAACAATTTCAATCAAACCGCAGTAATTCCATGAAAATTTTACGGAGGAGATTATGAAAAAACAATTAATCGTCGCAGGGGCGTGTCTGCTAATATTGTTCTGTGCCGGCCCTGCTACACGAGCTCAGTTCCTGCAGGAGAACCCGCTGAAGCCCGTAAAAACTGACAACCCCCGGGAAACAATGATGACCTTTATGGAAGCAATGAACGGTTATAGAGAGGCATTTGACAAAAATGACCCGGCCATCAATGGATACATAGACAGGGCTGCACGCTGCCTTGACCTGAGTTCTTTCTCTTTTGTTGACCAACAGCAGAGAGGCCGTGAGGCTGCCATCCTGCTTAAAGAGGTTATAGACAGGGTCATTGTGATAGACTATTCGCTTATACCTGAAAAGAGTTCTGTTCCCGGTGAAAGCCTGCTGCGATGGCGGCTCAAGGGAACTGAGATTACTATAATGGTTCAGCAGAGCGGTAACAGGACAGGCGAATACCTCTTCTCAACGGACACAGTCTCAAGAGTCAGGGAGTACTATGAGCTTGTGAGGCACCTGCCCTACCTGAAGGGATCGGGAGGCGGTGCACGCTACAGTTCGGGCAGGTTTGAAGAGAGGTTTCCCGTGTGGATGAAAGGCGAGATACTCTTTCTCTATATATGGCAGTGGGCAAGCTTGCTTGCGGCCCTTATGTCAGGAATTTTTCTAAAGGTAATAGTCTCTTTTTTATTAAGACTGGCGCAGAGACCCGTAACCGAAGAGGAAGAATCGTGGTTCAGTAAAATACTGGCCCAGGGGAACTCGCCTGCCGGATGGCTTGCTGCTGTTCTTTTATGGTATACGGTGGTGCACCTGCTCGGTTTTACCGGCATCGCAAGCAGTGTACTCAGTGTAATTCTCAAGGTAATGCTTAGCATAATTATTCTCTGGCTGGCATACAGGATGCTGAATGTCTTTTCAGACTTTCTTGTGAGGGCCACGCGTAAAACTGAATCAACACTTGATGACCAGCTTATTCCGCTTATAAGCAGGGCGATGAAGGTGCTGCTGGTTATACTGGGTGGACTTATAATAATTCAGAATATGGGAGTGAACGTAGTCTCACTGCTTGCAGGACTTGGTATAGGTGGTATGGCCATAGCCTTCGCAGCAAGGGACATGGTGGCCAACTTCTTCGGATCGCTTATGATTCTGTTCGACTCTCCATTCCAGGTGGGAGACTGGATTGTCATGGGCAGTTCAGAGGGCACGGTTGAAGAGATCGGCTTCAGGTCAACGAAGGTTCGCACGTTCTACAACTCGGTCATATCGATTCCAAACGCTGACCTGGCTACAAAGGCTGTGGATAACATGGGCAGGCGCGAGTACCGCAGGGTACGGGAGGTGCTGGGCATTACCTACGACACTCCTGCTGAAAAAATAGAGGCTTTTCTTGAGGGGATTAAGAACATTATCAAGAACAATCCCGCCACAAGGAAAGACTACTTTCACGTTGTATTCAACGCTTATGGTGATTCAAGCCTTAACATTCTTTTATACTTCTTTCTTAAAGTACCCGACTGGTCTGCAGAGCTGGTGGAGAAACAGAATATTATGCTGGAAATTCTGCGGCTTGCAGCTGAGCTGAAGGTGGACTTTGCCTTCCCGACGCAGACACTGCATATTGAAACAACGCCTGATAAAAACGACCCTGCCGCGCGGACTCTCTTTAACCTGGATGAGATTAAAAAAACAGCGGCAGATTTCGGCCCTGGCGGGAAATCGGCAAAACCTGATGGGCTTGGCATATACACTCCCTTTTTTAAAGAGATGAGATAAACAGGTTCAGGCATGTGTACGTTGCATCGTGCCCATGCCTGACCGATCCGCACCCCTCTGCTATATTGAGAGATAAGCTGTATGCTCAAGAGTGGTCACGGCAGTCCTGAAACTCTCCCATTCCGTTGTCTTGAGCTCCATGTAACTTTTAAAAAGCCCTTCACCGAGCACGCCACGCAGGAATTCGCTGTTCTCGGCCTCGGCCAGTGCCTCGAACATGCTGCGCGGCAGAAGCCGTGAATCCTTTATGCGCGAATAAGTATTCTTTTTATACACGTTGCCCGTGTCGGGTTCACCGGGATCGATTGAATCCCGCAGCCCCTGCAGCCCCATTGCAATGAACACAGCCATCTGGAGATAGACATTGCCCGAAGGATCGGGGCTTCTGAGTTCGATCCTTGTTGCCGATGGATCAGAAGCATAGGGCACCCTTATCATTGAGCTCCTGTTCCTGAGTCCCCAGCCGCGCGCAATGGGCGCCTCCCTGTCTATGGTATATGCCTTGTACGAATTGTAGGTAGATGCCATTACTATTGAAGTCTCTCTGGCGTACCTTAGTATTCCGCCGGTAAAAAAACGTGCAGCGTCGCTTAGACCATTCTTTTTGCTCTCATCATAGAACATGTTGTTTCCGTGCAGATCCTGCATTGACAGGTGTATATGAAAAGCACTCCTGTTCTGGCCGTTAAAGGGCTTGGGCATGAATGTGGCAAAGAACCCGTTTGCTGCTGCCACCTTGCGCGCCACATGCATAAAAAGAAGGGTCTGGTCTGCAGCCTCAAGCGGCGACGCGCATTCAAAATTGATCTCATGCTGGGAAGAGGTCACCTCATGGTGATTCTTTTCAAAGGTGATACCGCATTTCCGGAGTATGTCAACGATTGTCTCCCTGACCACGTCACCCCTGTCATTGGGGTCAGAAGAAAAATAACCGGCGCGGTCAGTATGCCTGGCCTCGGGGAATTCATCCCCCTTAAGAATAAAGAATTCATACTCCGGACCGGCCAGGAACCTTAAACCAAACTCCCTCTCGGCCGTGTCGATCACGTTCACCAGAACAGCCCTGGGATCTGAATATGATGATTTGCCCTTTTCGCTGTCTATTCTGCCTATAAAAAAGCCCAGCCTTTTTTCATCGAACTCAACTATACGCAGGCTGTGCTCTACCGGGAAAAGGAGCCTGTCGCTGTCATCAACAGTGGTTATCCCGTCAATGGAACTGCCGTCAAAGCCTATACCATTCTCTGTAATTTTTTCGATGTTTTCCGGATTAATTGATACACCGCGAGTGCGGCCGTTAAGGTCTGTAAAAAAAATCTTTGTCGAATCAACTCCCGAAAGGAGTGATTTTAATTTCTCCAAGTTATCCCCCCTGGTATTCCATTTTTGTGCTCCTGGACGATAGTGCTGCCGTGAATTGCTCAGAGCAGGTAATCCGGCACTGTATGGCAGACAACGCGCCGGTATTGAATATAATTCTGCCTCCTGAAAATAGGGGTGCAAATACTTTTTTTAAAAAAATGCGCGTACCGGAGGGTCAGAGCATGTCCCCACAAAACTATTTATTTAATATATTAATATTTAATATAAATTAAATAAATAGTTGACGATAAAATCTCTACTGCTGAATAATACAGAAAAACACCACTTTTCAGGGAACAGGTTAAATGATTTCTGCCGGAATTGATATTGGCTCACGCACAATCAAGTTGGTTACATTTGACGGATCAAGGATTTTGTCCAGCAAAGTTCGCCCGAATTCGTACAATACCATTGATATATGCCGGGAGATGCTGAAAGGTGTTCCATACGACGGTATTATCTCCACAGGTTATGGCCGCCATCTCTTCAGCAGACATTTTGACTGTGAAGCCATAAGTGAAATTAAGGCTTTCACGCTTGGTGCTTTTCACACCGTTCCCGGGTGCAGAACAATTCTAGATATAGGCGGCCAGGACACAAAAGCAATCTCACTTGATGAAAACGGAAAAATATCAAAATTTGAAATGAATGATAAATGTGCGGCAGGCACAGGCAAATTTCTGGAAATTATGGCAAACGCACTTGAATTCACAATGAATGAATTCATCGATTCAGCGTCTTCAGCCGAAAAGGCTGAGCCCATAAACAGCATGTGCACCGTATTTGCCGAGTCAGAGGTAATCTCCCTTATAGGCAGGGGGGCTTTACGTGATGAAGTTAGCCTTGGTATTCATAACGCGATTGTTAAACGCTCGGTTTCACTCATGAAGCGCGTTTCAATCCGTGACAATATAGTTTTTGTCGGCGGGGTTGCCAATAACCGCTGTGTTCAATCTCTGATAGAAAAGGATGTTGGTACAAAAATATCTGTTCCAGACAATCCCCAGATTACAGGAGCCCTGGGCTGCGCTCTGCATCACAACGAAAAAGCAATCAATTCAATTTAATAATAAGGAGTTATACATGAATAAAATTGTCAATCCCGAGCCTCTCTTCGTTGATGAATACACAGGCGAACCGCCTGCCAAACGCGTACTTGGCCATATTCAATCAAAACGCGAGCAGGGAGCGGCCGTGGCTGGTCTATATTGCGGGTACGCCCCGATGGAACTGATTCATGCAATGGACATAGTACCGGCAGTGCTATGCGCTTTTTCAAATGCGCAGATTGAGGCAGCAGAAGAACATCTTCCTGCGAACCTCTGCCCGCTTATTAAATCGAGTTACGGTTTTGTAATAAGGGACACATGCCCCTTTTATGCAGTATCAGATGTTGTAATTGCCGAGACAACGTGCGACGGCAAGAAAAAAATGTTTGAACTGATGTCGCATATACGGCCGCTTTATGTGATGGACCTGCCGCAGGTACCGGATGAGAAAGAGGCCCGTGATGAATGGAAGAGCATGATTTTGAAAGTTAAATCTTTTATGGAAAAACATACGGGTAAAAGCACTACAGAAGATAAAATTGAAGCAAGCATCAAAGATACAAACAGAAAAAATGCCCTTATGAGAAAGATTTTTGATTACGCTGCAATGCAGCCGCCTGTTGTAAGCTGGTCAGAACTGTACGATGTTATCTTTATAGCAATGGCGGCAAAGGGTGAAGAGATAAATCCGCGCCTTGAAAATATAATCGAAAAACTTGAAAAGAGAGTTGAAAGAGGGTACTTTCATGGACAACCTGAATCCCCGCGAGTCATGGTTACCGGTTGTCCCGTTGGTGGTGATGCTCTCAAAATATTTAAAATAATCGAAGAACTCGGCGGTGTAGTTGTTGCCCTTGACGCCTGCACAGGGATGAAGAGTTTTATGGATGACATAAGTGAAGATACAGGTGACCCGGTCGGCGCCATTGCCGAGCGCTACCTGCGGATCCCCTGCTCCTGCATGACCCCGAACAACAGAAGACTCACAGAGATGGATAAAATTATTGAAAAATTCAAGCCTGATGCAGTTGTTGATTTTGTTCTGCACGCGTGCCACTCTTATAGTATTGAATCGTTTAAAGTAGGCGCACATATTAAGAACAAACATAATATTCCTTTTCTGAAAGTCATTACAGATTATTCTGACGGCGATGTAGAACAGATTAAGACAAGGGTACAGGCCCTGTTTGAAAGTATTTAAACCTGCTGTAAATAACATGGAGCAAAATGATGAGTAATATAGTTGATGCAAAAGGTCTTGCCTGCCCGCAGCCGGTAATTCTTACAAAGAAAGCTCTTGACGAACATGATATTGTCACTGTGATTGTAGATAACGAAACAGCAAAGGAGAACGTCAGCCGCCTTGCTGAAAAATCAGGCTGTACAATATCAGTTGAATCAGCTGGTGACGGGACTTTCAGGCTTATTCTTTCAAAGAACGGGACAGCACCCTCCCGGGAAACAGCTGCTGTATCAGAAAATTCTGATCAGAAGACGGGGCCCAATGTTTTTGTTATTTCATCAGACACAATGGGTAAGGGTGATGATGAGCTTGGAGCAGCGTTGATGAAGGCATTTATACACACAATATTCAGCCTCGATTACCTTCCTGACACGCTGATATTTTATAACACAGGAGTAAAACTCGCGGTAAAGGACTCAGATGTTATTGATGACCTTAAAAAACTTGAAGAACAGGGCGTGGAGATTCTTGTATGCGGGACCTGCGCTAATTTTTTTAACATAAAAGACCGGATTGCAGCAGGGGTCATTTCGAACATGTATGATATAGCAGGATCAATGTCAAAAGCAGGGCGAATTGTAATGCCATGACAGTTAAAGACGCAACTGAATATTACGTTGTCCTTTTTAATTCTGTAAGCTACGCCCTGAAGTCTGAAAAAATTTTAAAGAAAGAGGGCATACCTTTTAAACTTATACCTGTTCCGAAAAGTATAAGTTCGGACTGCGGCGTATGCATACGGTTTATCCCGGAGAACAGGGATGTTTTAATAAAGGCTCTTGAAGGAAAAGTTGAATATAATACAATAGCAAAGCTTTAGTCTGTTTCGTGCAGAAGATAAAGCCCGCGGGTCAGAGCGAGTCCCGGCGGGCAGTCCAATAACAGTGTAAAATGACCTTGTATTTGTCAGGTGAATATCATCCGCTTTAACAGGGGAATATGTACACAAAAAATTATTGACTCCAGGTTTTATTTAAAACAACAAATATATGAAAAAGATTGAATATGCCATTGCCAGATTCAAGTATTCGAAGGGGGATTTCTACTTTGTGGAAATTATTGAAAGGTTCACAAACTACGAACAGGCATCTAAGGTATTTTCAGAAAAAAAATACGCTGACGCGGGGAGCTCCAGTTGGCCCGATTCATATAATTACGAGTTGATTGACATTAAAGATGGTGTTAACTATTATCATGACGGCGGAATAATTAGAACAATCCTGGACTGAAAAATTTTTGGACATATGAGATTAATATGAAGAGTAAATGCAGAATTTGCGGCGATTTTAAAGATAAAGAATCGGCTTTCCAGAAATACGGCAGCGAAGAAAATGATACATGTTTACCTGAGAATGCAAATAAACTTCAACTTATCAAAGATCTCAAGCCCGGTTCAAACAGATTAAAACAGCTTAAGCAATGCCCGGAGTGCAAAACATATTATTTGTACGAAACAGATTACGAATATTTTGCCTTTGGAAGCGAAGACGAACAGGTTCTTACCCGTTTAACCGGAACTGAAGCTATGGAATTACTGAACAGCTTATAAAAACAGCGGCATCAAACATCCCGGCCTGAAGAGAGTGTGTCATCTTTACCAGGAAAAACTTACCGGCGGGAAATCGACATTGATGATTTCAAAACTCACCGGATCACTGAAATGAATTTTAAACATCACTTTGTACCGCTGCCGGCAGTTAGGGCATTTATATTCATCAAGAATGGTCACTTTGTTCCAGGGGGTACCGGTCGGCGGAAGGAAGATGTCGATACTGCCGGTAATATTATTCCGGCAGGAACATCCGGGGCAGGCAGGGGTGATCGAGCTTACCTCACTGTTCAGACTTTTTCCTGAAAAACGGAACTCTCCATTTTGGCTTAGTACTGACTGTATATAAAAAAATACCCACCAGACCGAATACTTCGGATCCCTGCCCTGCCGAATATCTTTTACATGAACAATAAGATCTTCAAGGATGTTAATGTCGGCATTAAG
>JAAYBQ010000308.1 GCA_012730035.1 Spirochaetota bacterium | reverse complement strand
TTGAATATGTTTTGCTGTACTCCCTGACCACGAAACCTGCAGCCTGTATTCTGTCGGACTCAACGTCGTCGCTGTTAACACCGTAGTTCCCGATCATGGGATATGTCATTGCTATGATCTGCCCGCGGTACGATGGATCTGTGAGTATCTCCTGGTACCCGCTCATAGATGTATTGAATACGGACTCGCCCATGGACTCGCCCTCGTACCCGAACATTGTTCCCTCAAATTCCGTGCCATCTTCAAGTATGTAGTATGCCTTTCTGCTCATATTTTCTCCACGTGAAAACTACTTATTGAACCTTACGTCCAGTGAACCTCCGTGCTTGTCGTCAAAACCTTCGTACTTCGACATAAGTTTAACCTGTTCTCTTGCAGACGCAAGTGACTTTTCGTTTAACAGCTGAAATGTGGTGCGCCGCATGAATGTATCAACCGAAGTTCCCGACGAAAACCTTGCAGCACCGCCTGTGGGAAGAATGTGGTTGGTCCCCGAAAAATAATCGCCAACCGCGACAGGCGCGTACCGGCCCAGAAAGAGCGAACCGACGTTCCTTATACGCGAGACATACTCAAGGGGATTGTCCACCATGAACTCCATGTGCTCGGGGCCGTACTTGTTGCTGAAGTCAATCGCTTCGTCAATTGAGTCGACCAGTATAATCGCGGCGTTTTTTAGCGCTGCCTTTTTGATCTCGTGCCTTCCCCGGCCTGAATCTATATCCTCTTTAATATTCTTATTTACCTCTGTTGCCAGTTTACGTGACGTTGTCACAAGTACAGCAAGGGCCCTCTCTTCGTGTTCAGCCTGCGACAAAAAGTCCCAGGCTACCCACCTGGGGTCAGACTTTTCGTCAGAGATTATAAGGACCTCGCTGGGGCCCGCCATTGAATCTATCTGTATAATACCCATGCTGAAGAGGTATGTCTTGGCTGCGGTTACAAAGATGTTTCCCGGGCCCACTATAATTTCACACTTGTTCACGTTTTGTGAACCATAAGCGGCAAGGGCTATGCCCTGGGCTCCGCCCGATTTAAGAATACTTGTGACGCCCAGTTCTTTACAGATCGCCAGTATTACATCGGGAACTTTACCTTCTTTGTTAGGCGGTGTTATTACTGTAATGTTTTTTGCGCCCGCGATCTGTGCCGGTATGACACCCATAAGTACCGATGAAGGGTACGATGCCTTGCCTCCGGGCACATAAATTCCCGCGCTTTCAATAGCCTGGTACGTAGTGCCAAGTATTGTGCCGTCAGGCTTTGTATACATGCTGTTATCGCGCAACTGCCTGCGGTGAAAGTCCTCTATATTTTTTCTTGCCTCCATGAATGCGGCAAGTACATCCTTCGGTGTATTTTTATGGCCCGCGTTTATCTCTTTTTCAGCAGCGGTTACGGACTGGAGCTTTACCCCGTCAAATTTATGCGTGTATCTTTTTACGGCTTCTTCCCTGTTCTGTTTAACATCGTTAACGATTGGAACAACGGTGTTGATCATGATCGAACTGAAATCCTCGCCGAACCTGTTGAAAAACGAATCAAGTTCTGCCGGAGTCAGGTCTTTATATTTTTTTACCGGAACCATCTGATCTCCTTGAAAAATGTTTTTGTAAACCTCCCACAGTTATTAACGACCTGAAAATTGTCAAGTTTTTGATATTATAGCATCTTACGAAATGTTTAAAACAATGTCATTTTCGAACGCATCTGAGACGACCGGATGAAGAGCCCCGGCTAATCCTGGATTTAACCTAAAAAAAGATTTCTCAGTCGCTCCCCCTTCTTCGAAATGTACATGCTTATTTTTAACTCTATCACAAAGTTCGATAATAATCTTTCATCTCATTTTCACGTTGAAAGATCAACGCAGAGGATCCTCCCTTCACCACCGGCAGAGATATACCTTTTTGAAGCTGTAACACATACGTTTCCCGTAGCAGCAGATATGTAGGGTTCCGAAATATAACTCTCTATGTCAGGCATAAGGTTGAGATAGTAACCCTTGTTCGACTGGTCGCTGTAAATGCTGTCAGGGTGAAAAATCCTTGCCACACCGGAAATTCTTATACTGCTGTTAAGAACAGTTTCAGTTATCTGTATTCCAGCATCGTCCAGTATGTAAACACATTCGATGTTCCCGTATTTTACAACAGCACCGGCTATTGCTTCATCAGCCCGGTACATGCCGCGCGAAAGTATCTCGTCGATAATCCGATCCATGATTGACAGGGTCTCCATCCGCGCCTCAAGGTTCCTCAACCTGCAGGCAACCTGACGTTCCCTGTATCGCTGTGAAAGTTTCACTATCTTCAGGTTAATGTTATCATGCCTTATCTCCCCGGCATTGCCCGGCACCGAAAAATAATCCCCCTGCAAAATGTCCGCGTCCAGCTCCATCATCTTGAGTGCATCATCACAGCTTGCTATACCATTAGCGACAACGAGGGCCCCGGCCTTGTGAGCCAGGCTGATCAGCGAACGTGAAACCTCCTGCTTTAAAAAATCATCCGAGATCCCTTCAATTATGGACCGGTCAAGTTTTACCAGGTCGGGCTTAACAAGCGCTATCCTGTCCCAGTTTGAAGAACCCGTACCAAAGTCATCCATAGCAATCATAAATCCCGCGTCACGCCAGGTCGAAGCGAACCTGCAGAGCATTACTGTGTCCTCAAATTCAGATTCCACCAGTTCAATTATTATTCCTGAAGGATCTATCCCCGCACTCTTTGCAGTGTCTAAAAAACTTTTTACAGACAGCCCGCTTTTTACCGCCATGCTGCTCACGGCTGTCGAAACAATCGCATTTCTATCCCTTTTGTGAAAAAACGAAAATCCCTCAAGAGCCTTTTTCCTGAAGAGCCTCTCTATCTGCAGAACAAGCCCCAGCCTGTCCGCTGAAAGGATCATCGAGACCTCATCGATTACATCTCCTCCCGTTCCACAACTTCTGCAGAAAGCCCTGTACCCCGCCACCCTCTTTTTTTTAATAAAGACCATCGGCTGGAACAGAGCGGCCACCTGACCACTGTTTATGATGTCCTCAATTATATAGTCTTCGGGCCTTATCATAATCTCCGCCTGTAAAAACAGCTGCACGTTTGCGCGCGCTTTCACAGGGACAATAAACAGAACCTCCATATTTTTAAACTCCCGATTTTAAAAAAGGGCGTAAATGAATGATAAATTTACACATCTGTAAAAAAAGATGCCACATCGGGCCGCAAAACTCTTGACTTGGCCGCGCGCGGCAGTGAAATAATCAGTCTGAGCATAAAACGCGGGGGTCGACATGAAAATAGCTCTGGCACAGATAAATCCCGCCATTGCGGACACGGTCTTGAACATGGAGAAAATTATTTCATTCATGAAACAGGCTGATAAATCCGGGGCGCAGATTACAATTTTCCCGGAACTCTGTACAATCGGCTACCCTCCAATGGACCTGCTTGAAAGCCGCAAGCTTGTCGATGACAACATAAGATCACTAAAGGCCATAACCGAAGCATCGTCAGGGATCGAAACCGCTGCTGTTATCGGCTGTGTTGAATATGATGAAAAGAACAGCCCCATGCTCTACAACACGGCGGCAGTTATACACAGAGGCAAAATAATTTTCCGGCAGCACAAGACCCTGCTCCCGGGCTACGATGTATTTGATGAATACAGGTATTTTTCTCACGCCGATGATTCGGGAATCTTTGAGTTCAGGGGAAAAAAAATCGGCATCACAATATGCGAAGATATCTGGGCCGCTTTCAGGGAGGACAACAGCCCGTTCATGGAGCGGCGCAGATACGACAGGGACCCGGTGCAGTTACTTGCAGACCGCGGCGCTGATCTTATACTTAACATTTCGGCTTCGCCATACATACGCGGCAAGCGCCAGGCGCGCATGGAGATGCTTGCAAAGCTTGCCCGTGAAAAGAACATCCCGGTTGCATACGTCAACCAGGCCGGGGCCAATGACAGTCTTATCTTTGACGGTAACAGCATGTTCATAAACGCGAAGGGCGGGATATGCGGACACGCAAAAGGTTTTAGCGAAGACCTTCTGGTCATAGAAACCGATTCGCCCGTACCATGCGAGGTAAAGATAAACGACATCGAAGATATACAAAGGGCCCTGGTGCTGGGGATTAACGACTACATGTCCAAGTCAGGCTTCAGCAAGATTGTTCTGGGACTGAGCGGGGGGATCGATTCGGCACTGGTCGCAGCACTTGCGTGCCAGGCCATAGGACCGGATAACGTCACCGGAATAACCATGCCTTCGGAATATTCATCCGCGGGGAGCGTTGATGATTCGTACGAACTGGCCCGGAACCTGGGCATGCGCATTGAAACCATTGCCATAAAGGGACTCTTTGACCGGTTCAGGGAGGACCTCTCCGGTGTTTTCCACGGGCTTAAAGAGGATGTAACAGAAGAGAACATTCAGGCACGAATACGCGGTACACTGCTGATGTCATTCAGCAACAAGACCGGCGCTTTGCTCCTTACAACGGGGAACAAGTCCGAATCTGCTACCGGATACTGCACGTTATACGGCGACATGTGCGGAGGGCTTGCGGTAATATCAGATCTGCCCAAGACCATGGTGTACGAACTTTCAGAACACATAAACCGCAGTGCGGGCAGGGAGTTAATTCCCCGCGCGATAATCGAAAAAGCGCCGTCAGCGGAACTTCGTCCAGGCCAGAAGGACCAGGACTCACTGCCGCCATACGATGTGCTGGACGGAATACTTGAGTTGTACGTTGAACAGCGCAAGTCTGCTGAGGAAATCATAAGTGCGGGCTACGACAGGCAGATAGTGAAGCATGTACTTAAACTGGTCAATAACAGCGAGTACAAAAGGTACCAGGCAGCGCCAGGTCTTAAAGTAACCTCGAAAGCTTTCGGTATCGGCCGGCGCATACCGCTGGCAAAAAAATTTACACCCTGAATCAGAACATCTCCAGGTAGTCCCCTACCTCTTTAAAATTATTCTGCACATTATCCCTCCCTGAAACAATACCCATGTGGCCCGGGAGCAGGTGTTCAATGTCAAGCTGTGAAATACGATTTATGCTCTCCCGCAGCAGTTCAATGTTACCTCCCGGGAAGTCAAACCTGCCGAAACTTTTGTCAAAGACAAGGTCACCGCACACGAGAGTCTTTTTTTCGCGCCAGTAGATACACACCGAAGCCGGTGAATGGCCGGGAGTTTTGTACACTTCAAGTTCATGGTCACCGATCTGAAGCCTGCCCTCTTGAAGTTCAAGGTCGTATTTATATTCAGAAAAGTCCATTTCCAGCATACGGAAGAAATCCGCGCCTGTCTCTTTTAAAAACTTTATTTCATCTTTATGCATACCTGCAGGTATGTCATACTTTGTAAAGTTCACGTTGCCTTCTATATGGTCAGGGTGACTGTGGGTGTTGATCACGTAGCTTATTGTTTCAATATCAATCCCGTCCGCCTCCATCAGTTTCAGCAGCTGGTCAGTATAGTTTTTAAGTCCCGGGTCAAAGAGAATGTTAAATGGCTCTGCGAAATAAAAGCTGTTGCAGTTGTTTTCAAAAACACCATTCCACACGTATGAATAAACACCGTCGGTAATTTTCATGTATTAATCCTTCTACAGATTTTGCGAGAATCAATAATTATAGCGGGAAGGCTGCATGTCAAGATCAATATCAGGCGCATAAACGGCAAAAATTTTTAATCTCATCTTCGGCCATAATTCACCAATAAAAAACCCGGCCGCTCGGGGCCGGGTATTCTGCAGGCTAAACCTCGGGTTTAGCCAGCATCTTTGCAAGCATTGCATCGTCGGGATTGTCGTACATGCCAACGGCAAGGTTTACCTTTGCATCGATAATTTTCCTCAGCCGGTAAACATTCCGCAGATCCCCGCCCTTCCATTCTATATGTTCAGCAAGCATGGCCTTGTAGCCCTCGGCCTCTTTCCTGAGTCTTATCCTGTCAAGTCTCACGAGGTTCTCTTCATTGAACCTCTCCTTTGCTTCGGAAGAAATCTCAAGCATATCGGCCGTTTCAACCCTCTTAATGTAATTGGGCTTCTTCATCTCAAAAGGACCGATGTCGGTCCTGATGCCGCTATTGCCAAAACCAACTGAACCAGGAAAACGTATTGCTGCCATATTTCGCCTCCTATTACAGTTTTATGTCACATTATATTTTCGGAAGAAATTATGAAAAGATAAGCATTATTTTAAAATAATCTAAAATATTAATGAACTTTTTTGCACAATTTTAGGGCTCTGACCCCTATTAATGGCAACTTCACTGATGTGGTACCTATCCCCCAATATGAGGCTCTGACCCCGCAATCCCCCTGGTATTACTCATGCAATCCCTTGCTCGTATATTCCTTGACATAAAGTGTTTTATGATAAATAATTATCCCGGTAAATTTATGCGTACAGGGCACGCCCTGTACCCAATCGACACCAGAAGACCAGGGAATACGATGAAAACAACGAGACGCATACTTGCAGCAGCAATATTCTTCTACTCTTTTGTAATCCCGGCATACACATGGCAGCTGGGACTGGGCCTCACGTCGTATTATTCAGACTGGACACCCGAATTTATAGGCAAAAATGATTCCGCCAAAGTTGAGCCTGCTCTGCTTGCAGGTTTCGCGGCTTCATTCAGATTCTACGACAGGTTCGTGCTTTCAGGCCAGGGTATGTTCACTTTTCTCAATCACAATGCCGAATACTCTGTGTTTGTAGAGAGCAGCCCGTCACGTACAGTGTATATCGATACTAATTATAAGCGCGAAGAAACAGATATCAGCCTCATGTACATCATCAACTCAAGTCTCAACATCTTTGCGGGCTACAAACGGCTGCATTTTGATATTACAGATCTTAACAGTGCAGAAGCGACTGACAATTACCCGGTCAACATCCCCAGCTTCAACAACCAGTTTCACATTCAGGGTCCCGGTGCGGGGATCTCGTTTAAACACCCTTTAGCAGAAAACCTCAGTGCAAACATAAGTACATCTCTTATATATTTTAACATGAAGTATTACGGCTACTTTCTTGAAGATGCAGTGGCAGAAATCAACGCAGAACATACTGATTATACATATAACGGACTGGGTAACAATACAACACTGGTTTTGTCATACTACATCGATTCAATAAATACCGCGGTAAACCTGGGCGCCAGGTGCCAGGTAATAAAATACCTTGATGCTGGTGATGCCCCGAAACTCAACTATGACCTGAACTACGGGCTCACCTTATCTGCCATGTAT
>JAAYBQ010000307.1 GCA_012730035.1 Spirochaetota bacterium | reverse complement strand
TACAGAGAATGGCCTATGGGTATAAAAATTTTGAATATCTGAGGTTGAAGATACTTCAGCAGTTTAATTTTAAAGAAATCAAGTCAATTTTCGATGGATAAGATTTCCCAACAATCCGGAAAGAGTGAAATATTATTAACGCTTTTACCTTTGCGTCTCTGCGCCTCTGCGAGATATAATAAGTCCATGTTGGTGAAAATAGAGGAAATACTTAATCTTTATTGACTCATAGGCTTTATTTTGGTATGCTCTCATTCTATAAGTTAATTCCGCGGAGCAGCATGAAAAACAGCGAACTCAGAGATATACAGTCTGAACCCGACCACAGAAAAATCCCCATAAACAAGGTGGGTGTAAAGGACATACGCTATCCGGTAGTAGTCCTTGACCGTACAGACGGGAGCCAGCATACAGTTGCCAGGGTAAACATGTACGTAAACCTGCCGCATCATTTCAGGGGCACCCATATGAGCAGGTTTATTGAAATCCTGAACAGGTACAGGACCGGAATAAGTACAAAAAATGTCCGTGAGATCCTTAACGAAATGAAACAGCAGCTGGACGCCCACACCGCCTATTTTGACATGGAATTCCCCTATTTTGTAACCAAGTCTGCGCCCATATCTGGTGAGCGCGCCAAAATGGAATACACCTGCAGGCTGGCTGCAAGTTCAGATAATGACCACTACATGCTCGAAGTGCGGGTACCCGTGCTTTCTCTCTGTCCATGCTCAAAAGAGATAAGCAGTTTCGGCGCGCATAACCAGCGTTCTGTAATAACCGTACAGATAAAAGCTCAAGAACGTATCTGGATCGAGGAACTTATCGAAATTGCCGAAACATCGGCCAGTTCAGACATCTATTCCATACTAAAACGAGAGGATGAAAAATACATAACTGAAAAATCATATAAAAATCCCGTATTTGTCGAGGATATGGTGCGCAACGCCGCTGAAAAATTGAACAGCAAAAGAGGCATACTCTGGTATTCTGTTGAATCTGAAAATATGGAGTCAATCCACAACCATTCGGCTTATGCGCAGATTTCAGGTAATATGAGAGGTTAATCCATGAGAAAATTCTTCTGTTTTCTGGTCACATTTGCTGTTTCATCGTTTTCATCCTGTACGTCCGGGAAGGATGTTCTTGCCCTTGTCAATGACAAGCCCCTTGAGCGGAATGAATTGAGAGAATGGGCCGAGGCTAGGAGAATCTCACCCGAACTGCTCAGAACCGATGCTGAAGCAAAAAAAAGTATGCTCAGGCAGCTCGCAATTGAAAAGATAATTCTTGATAAAGCCTCTTCTGAAGGATTTAACCACAATCGCGATTACCAGACAATCAGGGATACGGTTTACAGGAATTTTCTTGCTTCCTACTACAACAGCAGGCATTTCAAAAAAATTAAATTCAGTGAAAAGTGCGCAGATATCAGCATAATCAGGATTTTCTACAAGGGTGCTGCCGGTGGAGATGATTACAGGGCAAAATTGTCAATTATAAATGATATTATACTGCCAGCCCTCTCCAGGGGGGAAAATTTCGGCAATCTTGCGACTAAATATTCAATGGATTCAGCTAAGTCCCGAGGCGGGGATCTGGGATTTGTGCCGCTAAAAATGCTTGAGGATGAAATTCAGTCAGCAATTAATACTTTGGCAGAAGGGGCTTATACTCTTAAACCGGTAGAAGTGGGGAACTCTCTCTGTATTGTCAGGCTTAAAAGAAAGGTCGAACTGACTGAATCCAATATTGAAAAGTATATTGCAGACAAAATCACCCGGGGCAGAATATACGCTTATGTTAAGCGTCAGGCGGTTGAATTATCCGAAAACAGCCTTAAGGCCAATCCCTCTGCCGTATCCCGTATCTCTTCTGCCCGTTTTGCCAATGACAGTGAATTTCTTTTTTCAGCCGGTAATATAACCTGTACAACCGGTGATGTAAAAAAAATTCTTAATCTTTTCTATATGCTGAAAAATGTTGAAACACGGAAAAGTTTTCCGAAGGAAGAGATCAGGACTACTGCAGAAAGAGTGTACCGTGAAGCGTTGATTGCTTCTGAGGCGGAAAGGCTTGGTTATCATAATGATGCTGAATTTAAAAAATACTGGGAATACCTTGAGAGGGCCACACTTTCTGGGCTGTACAGGGGTAATTATTTAATCAATAATGTCTCAGTAAGTAAAGAGGAGCTTGATGCTGTGTATAAATCTGCCCGGCAGAAAGAGATGAATGGTAAGTCCGGTATTCAGAATTCAGGTTTAACAAGGGATGCGGTCTACTCCAGGCTATACAGATCGAAGTTTAAAAAAATGAAAGATGACTGGGAAAAATCGCTTCTTGGCGAATACAGATTCCGGTTAACAGGTAAAGATTAGTTAATAGTGTTTTTTGTATCTGCCTGAGAAAAAACCGGAAGAAAGTTTCTGTTTCCTTCTATCGAGAGTTCTCTAAGCGGAAGAACATCAAGCCCCATCTCTTTTGCTGAAGATATATAAAAATGAATCACTTCTTTAATCCTTCTAATGGCCTCGTTACGGTCTGATCCGTAACAGTTTATGTCAAGTTCCGGGCAATTTGCTATGTATTCTGATCCGTTATCAATGACTTTTATTGAAATATTCATATTTTTATCTCCGGGGCTCCTGATGATACCTGCTTATTATCGTCATAATTATTTAATCGCATTAGCCCGGAATATTTTCCGGGCTGTTTACTAATTTTTCCGGTGTCACTGACGCAGTCTGTAAATATCTTGCTTTATTGAAACGCCTGTGTTTTATATATCGGAAATGGGAGTAATTCAATAAACGGAATTATAAAAAACTTTACCAGGCTTCGGATTCAATAACGAACAGTGCGTCTGAAATTATTAACATCGATGGAGTTTTAATATGAAAAAGAATCAGGGTACAACTCAGGCTGTTATGGCTCATGTAACAATCGGCATTCAACTGGCAATAACCGTTCTTCTGGGGGTACTTGGAGGTAACTGGCTGGATAACAGATTTAAAACCTCGCCTTTATTTCTGGCAATATGCACGGCAGTTGCCATGATCGTTGGATTCTACCATTTAATGAAGCAGTTGTCTGGAACAGGCGCTAATGTAGAAGCGAAACCGGAAGAAAAAAGGAAAAAATGGAATTAATCCAAAAAAAAGAGGATTGTAATAAAAAAAAGATTTACAAAATATTTATGATTGTTTAATCATAATTCCATTGGATAATGGATTCAGGATATTTATTATCCAGTGTGTGTAAAATATATAAATAAAAAATACTTGCATTTACCGGTTTAACCTGTTAGGTTCTATGTATAAATAAAAATTGGATATTATTGCGTCAGCATTAGTATTTTTGCGACCTAAATAAATATATAAGAGGTTGTATTCTTATGATTCGTTTTGTTCAGTTAATCAATTCATTTATTTCATCATCTGGTGCGGCAGCCTGCGGCGAAGAAGAGTCTATGTACGAAATCGTTGTGGGGCACGTAACAGACCATCCATTTGTTTACAAGCTTGAACCTCATGGTATCTGGGATCTTGTTGGAAATCTGGCATTTAAGCTCAATTCATTGCTTGGATTTCAGAAGGAACTCGGAGAGTCAACAGTGTGCATGCATGGTCATGCGGCTACGGTTATTGAGTCAGCACCGCTCAAGCTTATGGGAATATTTGATATGAGGATTACCAAGTGGGTAATTATGCTATGGGTCGCGCTGATCCTTTGCGCTGTAGTTTTTATACCACTTGCCAGGAAGATCAAGAAATCCCCAATGGGTTCTAAATCAAGATGGGTGAATATGTGGGAATCTCTAATCGGGTTCGTCCATGACGAAATCGTAGAGCCTAATTTTCATCATGGCACTGCAAAAAAGGCCATGCCCTATTTCTGCAGCGTATTTTTCTTTATTCTGTTTGCGAACTATCTGGGGCTTATTCCCGGACTCGCAACATCTACGGGTAACCTTGGTGTAACTGCCGGGCTTGCTCTTTGTACGCTTTTTGTCCAGGTTATACTTGGAACTGTTGTGCAGGGCCCTCTGTGGATTTTCTCGGGAATAGTGCCTCATGGCATTCCGTTCGCGATGTATTTTCTTCTGTGGCCTATTGAGCTCATGGGTATGCTTATTAAACCGTTTGCTCTCACAATTCGTCTTTTTGCCAACATGACAGCCGGTCACGTCGTAATCATTATTTTCCTTTATCTGGTTATGATGTTCCAGAGTTATGCTGTTGGTATAGGTTCGGTATCAGTGTCGCTTATAATTTATCTGCTTGAACTGCTGGTTGCATTCATTCAGGCTTATATCTTTACGTCACTGTCGGCAATGTTTATCGGATCGTCAATGAGTGCTCATTAAACCTGTATTAATACGGGTGAGATAGATTTAAAGGTGATTTAAGTTTATTAAATTTAAATTAACAAATCCAAAACTTACTAAATTTCAGGAGGAATTTATGGAATATTTAGGTATGTCGTACCTCGCAGCTGGACTCGGAGCAGGCCTCGTGGTTGTTGGTGCAGCTCTTGGTATTGGTAGACTGGCATCTGGTGCATTTGAAGGAATG
>JAAYBQ010000306.1 GCA_012730035.1 Spirochaetota bacterium | reverse complement strand
TCAATGGATTCAACAGATGTTATACGCAAGGCGATGTCTGTATTCGGCGGACATGGCATTATGGAGGATTTTTCTTCGCTTCCCAGGCTATACCGTGATTCAGCCATTAATGAATTGTGGGAGGGACCCCGAAATGTTCTGCTCACGCAGATACACAGGGATATACAGAAGGCAAAGGACTGGTATTCTCCGGCGGAATTTGTTGCCGACATTCTGGCCGGGGCTGACAGCGCATTAATAAAAAAGTTCACTGAAGAACTTGAAGCAATTACAGCACACCCGAACCTCTTTGTTCTGGATGAAAAAACTGTTAAAATATGCAGCAGGCTGGATGAATTCAGTAAAAATTTTTTCCACGCTTACCAGGACATGGCGCTCGCAGAAATTAAATAGATTCACCTTTAAATTTCTGCGCGATAATTTTTCCAAGCTTTATCATGTGTGCTTCTATCTCGGCCCTGTCACGGCCAGGGTAGTTCCTGAACGAAATGAGCACGCCGTTTAATGCGGCAAAAAATGCATGTGAAAGCATCCTGGTGTCACCGCTTATTTTTAACTTTACAAAGAGCCTGTCGAGCTGGTCAAATAGCTCGCGTTCGGCGGTATTCAGTTTTTCAAGCATCTCGCCGCCAAGTGTTCCGTCAAGCATGAAGTGCGTCATCATGCGGAAATAGAGGTCATTATTGATCAGGTAACCGATAAATTTTTCAGTAACTTTTTCTATACCTGCATTTTTCGTGTCATCAACCTGCTCCTTCAGAAAAGCAATTACCTTTTTTGAGCCGCGCAAGAACGCGCTTACGAACATGGCCTGCTGATCAGGAAAGTAGCGGTAGATTGCTGCGTGAGTAATACCGGCCTCCCTTGCCACGTCGCGCATGCTTACCCTGTTAAACGGTTTTGCGGCAAAAACACGCTCAGCAGCGTCAATGATGGATTCCTGGCGCGCAAACTTGTCCTGTTTTTTTATGTTACCGGCTGATAAAACTTCTTTCATGAAAACTTTTATACCAGCCTTATTATTTATACGCAATAAAAAAAAGTCTTTTAAAAGGAAAGATCACCCTCCGGTTTTCCTGCGCAGGATACGCTTCCTTAATATTCCTGAGCACTTCTGATTCAAACTCATGTTTATCATCTTCACTTTTAAGCCTGTCCATGTACGGCTTAAGCCCGGCACTCTTTGTCATTTCAAGGATACTTTTATGTGAATCCATAATATGCAGATAGTCTGTTACCCACATATTAACTTTTTCTGAAAGAAAAGAAAGAACATCATAGTAATAACCCGGTTCATGAAACGTGAAAATTTCCATTACGCTGTCAAGCTGAGGCCATCTTCCGGATGCTGCACGTTCGACCGCACCGCATACAGGCATCGCATTGTAAAGCGGCATCTGCACTGCCAGCGCACCGTTATCGTTTACAAGTTTCCACATAGCGTCAATAAGCTGCTTATGATCAGGAATCCACTGTATCGTTGCGTTTGAAAAAACAATATCGTACTTTACTGATGAATCAACATCCATGACGTCCGCAAGGATCCATTCCTGCGATGGATAATCCTTCTTCGCCCTTTCGATCATCGATGGGGAATTATCAAGACCTGTAATTCCGGCTGCCGGCCACCTGCCGGCCAGTACCTGGGTGCTGTTGCCCGGACCGCACCCAATGTCAATAATGCTTTTGGGAGATTCAACGCTGATCCCTGACACCAGATCGATTGAGGGTTGAGTGCGCTCATTCCGGAATTTCAGGTAGAGTTCCACGTTCCAGTCATTTTGTGTTACCATGATGTTCTCCATAATAAATTTATTGTTGACCATACCGGCATGGGCTTTGTATAAAACACTGAAAAGATCAGATATACACACTGCAACCAATAATTAATTTACACGGAGAAAATCATGGCCCTTACAGAAATTCCTGAAAGAAAAGATATAAAACCCGGCGACATGTGGGACCTTTCCCCTCTGTTCGCAGATGACAATGAATGGGACAGGCTTTACGCCAGTCTTGAGAACCGGATAGGTGAATATGACAGCTTTAACGGCAGAATGTCCCTATCTCTGAAGCAGTTCAGGAACACCATTGAGTTTGACATTGCCGTCTCCCGTGATCTTGAAAAATTATACACATACGCTCATCTAAAAAGCGACGAGGAGAAATCTAACCAGTTCTACCTTGCAATGTACCAGAAGAGCGTTAACCTGTACACCCGCATCTCTGAAGCTTCAAGTTTCATAACACCCGAGATCCAGTCCATTGACGAGACGCTGGTGAGAACATATATGCAAGATTTATCCATGAAGGACTATACATTCTACCTGGAAAAAATCCTGCGATACAGACCTCACACTCGCACACATGAGATCGAACAGATTCTTGCCATGTCAGGTGAAGTGGGCCATGCGCCTTCACAGATATTCAGCCAGCTCGACAATGCCGATATCAAGTTCGGTAAGGTCAGTGACCCTGAAGGTAATGAAATTGAACTAAGCCATGGTAATTTCAGCAACTTTTTACAAAGCCCCGACCGGGAAGTCCGAAAAAAAACCTTTTTCCAGTATTATAAATCCTATGAACAGCTTAAGTATACAATTGCAGAAACACTTTCACACTCCAACAAAAAGGATATGTTCTACTCCCGGGTCCGGAATTTTAACAGCAGCAGGGAATCATCTCTGTTCACGGATAACATGCCCCTTTCTGTTTACGACAACCTTGTTGATACCGTTCGTAAAAACACGGCGCCGCTTTTTAAATATTTTGAGTTCAGGAAGAGGGCGCTCGGTCTTGATGAACTTCACTTTTATGATACATATGTTCCAATTGCCGGTGACGTAAAGTTTTCGATGACATATAACGAAGCAGTTGAAACATGTATAGCCGCGCTTGCACCCCTTGAAACGGAATATACATCAATACTCCGGGATGGTTTGCTGGGCGGCTGGGTCGATCGCTATGAAAACCGGGGCAAAAGGAGCGGAGCATATTCATCCGGCTGCTACGATTCCCCCCCATACATTTTGCTCAACTACGAAGAGACAAACATAAACAGTCTCTACACGCTCATACATGAAGCCGGCCATTCAATGCACTCGTACTACTCAAAAAATAACCAGTCCTACATCAACGCGGACTATACCATATTCGTCGCAGAGGTTGCTTCAACATTCAACGAAACACTGCTGAGCAGATACCTGCTTGATAAATACAGAGACGATCCGAAAATGACAATTTATATCCTGAACAGGGAGATCGACAATATACGAGCGACATTATACAGGCAGACAATGTTTGCCGAGTTTGAAAAACGCACTCACGAAATTGTTGAACGAAACGAGCCCCTTACGCTTGACGTAATCCGCATGGAATACTTTAAACTTCTGCAGGCATATTTCGGCGATACCCTTGTAATTGACGACGTGCTCACACTCGAATGCCTCAGGATACCTCACTTCTACTCGGCATTTTATGTTTATAAATACTCCACGGGTATATCTGCAGCAATAGCGCTTGCAGACAGAGTGCTTAATAGCGGTGAAACCGCACGTAGCGCCTACCTGAATTTCCTTAAACTGGGGGGGAGCATGTACCCGCTTGACGAACTTAAACTTGCCGGTGTCGATATGAGCACTCCCGAACCGGTTGAGTCAGCCATAAAACACTTCTCCTTACTTGTGGACACACTGGAGGCATTATACACAAAATAGTATTTCAGCTTGTTACGAAATGCTTTTTTTAGTATATTTACGACAGACCTGTTGTAAATCGACCGTAAGGTGGTATTTCTGGAAAGCTCTTATAACATGGGAAGTATTTTATGGCCTGTAATCCTGCTCTCTTTTTTATGGGGGATTACATTCATCGGCACCCTGATGTATATTTATTTATACATAAACATCAGGCGCAGACTTTTTCTTGCCGTGACCCTTTTTGGTCTCATAGGCCTTACTTTTGCAGGGAGTGAAATCCTTGTGATAGTTCTGGGTTCATCGGGAGCAGTTAAAGCAGGCCTGGAATTTCACAGGATAGAGGCACTCTCGGTTCTTTTTTTTATACCAATGTGCCCTTTTTTTCTGAACGAGATACTCGACCTTGGCAGCAAATATAAAAATCTGAACACCTGGATTTTCAGGACCGGCATTGCCCTGAGCGTAATTTTTATCACTGCAGCATTCATCCGGCCTGAACTTTTTCTTGAATTTGAAAGGCACCCTGAATTTACAGTTACTCCATGGAACGCCTCAAGAGGAGTTCCCGGTCCGCTTTATGACATCAGGGGACTTATAGTGATGTTCATAGGTATATACACGATCGCGTCGATTGCTGCTGACATAATACTACATGGAAAATTAAGATACCTTGGCCTTATACTGGCCGGGATAGTTATAGCCATAATTTTCGGTCTTACAGATATAATCATGGCTGCGTACGAAAAGCATACCGGCCTATTCAGCGTTCGTGTCATTTCATATTTCTGTGCCGGCCTGACGCTATTTATCATTCTCAGCATGATCAGCGTTATGCGGCTCTTTATTGACCAGGGAAAAGAGATTGAGAACTCAAGAAAAATTGATTCACTTGGCATTCTGGCCGGAGGCCTTGCCCATGACTTTAACAATATACTTTCAGGCATTCTCGGGAATATAACTCTTTTAATCGACAAGGCAAAACAGGATGACCCGGGGCTCGAAAGCATGATGGGGATTGAATATGCCGCATACAGGGCCAGGGCTCTTACACAGCAGCTGCTCACATTCAGCAGAGGTGGCTCTCCAATAAAAGAAACATCACATATAATGGAAATAGTAGAGGAGACGGTCAACTTTGTGCTCTCGGGATCAAAAGTCAGGCCGAGATTTAAAGTACAGCCAAACCTGAAAAATGTACATGTCGATGCCGGCCAGATCAGCCAGGTTATCCAGAACCTTGTAATTAATGCCCTCGATGCCGTCAACGGTGAAGAGGGTTTTATCGACATAACCTTTGAAAACGACAAGTGCCGTTTTCCCGGGACCTCAGACAGGGAACCTGCTGACTGTATAAAAATTGAAGTTCGAGATTACGGCTGCGGTATATCAACACGGGCTCTCCCCTACATCTTTGATCCGTACTACACAACAAAGGACAGGGGCAGCGGACTGGGACTGGCCATATGCTATTCGATTATCAGGAAACATGACGGAAATATAACTGTTCATTCCAGGCCCGGAGAGGGTACGGTGATGACAGTTTATCTGCCCGCAGTAGATGAACAGCCTGATACAGCCCCATCAGTGGAGAAACGAAAGGATATATTTAAAGGGGATATTCTTGTTATGGACGATGATCCCGTTCTGAGGACAACACTTGAGCGAATGCTTACGCATATAGGATTTTCAGTAACCGCAGTGCCCGATGGAGCGAGTGCAGTAGAGGCTGTAAAGAAATCTGCAGAGTCCGGGAAAATTTTAGACGCAGTTATAATGGATCTGACGGTTTCAGGCGGAATGGGCGGCCAGAAGGCAGCCGGACTGATTTCAGCAATAGTTCCCGGACTCCCTCTTGTTGTGGCAAGCGGTTACAGTGATGATCCGGTAATGGCACACTACGGGGATTACGGCTTCTCAGCAAGACTCATAAAACCGGTAAGTCTTGATGATCTCCGGCTTGTAATGCTCGAAGTTTTGCCTGTAAACAATTCTCTCCCTGACTGACAATACAGCATTATATTATAGCCCTTATTTGTCAAAAGGCAGAAACGGATGCATCAATTTCACACCCCACTGCATCGGTTTTACTTTGACCAGTGCATACTTGCTGTCCCGGCATCTACCCCGTCAGGTTCAGTCATAGATTGCAATGTAAATGACACTGATCCTGCATTATTCCAGTGAACAGCTGTAGAGCAATAAGAGTTAAGTAAAATAATGCTATTAAATTATTTTTATGCCGATTAGTATATTAATGAAAATACCTATTATATTTGACAAAATTTCTTGTTATATTATACACTTTTCAAATATTATCAAATCCTGCCTGATCAATCTGAACAACGGCGGGTATAAAGGCTCTGGAAAGATTTAAGTTATCCATGATATTTTTTAAGGCCTGAAAAAACTAATGGAGTTTCACTCAGAATGAGAATACAATTATGGGGTGTACGCGGCTCACTCCCCTCTCCGATTAATAATGAGGAATATACCGGGAAAATCAAAAGGATCCTGGATTTTGCTGTTCAGGGAGGGCTGAAAAAAAAAGAGGATATAGATGGATTTATATCTTCACTTCCCGATGAACTGCGCTATGTTTTCGGCGGGGACACCACTTGTGTAACTGTATCATCCGATTCAGGTAAAATATATATACTCGACTGCGGAACCGGTCTGCGCAGGTTCGGCAATGTACTTATGGAGGGCGACTGCGCGAAGGGCCAAGGTGTGCTGAACATAATGTTTACCCATAACCACTGGGACCACATACAGGGGCTCCCCTTTTTCAGACCTATTTATGTTCCGGGAAATGTTCTTAATTTCTATTCCCCTTATAAAAATCTTCAGCTTAACCTTGAAAACCAGATGTCATCCCCATATTTCCCGGCCACATTCAGCGGTACAGCTGCGACCAAAAATTATTTTAATATTGAAAACGCAGTGCAAACCCCTTTAAAGCTTGAAGATGACCTGGAGATCAGTATTTTCCCCCTTAAACATCCTCAGGGATGTTTTGCATACAAATTCCGGCAGAACGGCAAACAATTCATATTTGCAACCGACACTGAATTTACCGGCGAAGCGATTGAACAGCTTAAGGGTACAAACGAATTTTTTAAAGATGCTGATATACTTGTACTTGATTCACAGTATACTCTTGACGAGGCTTTCCTGAAGGTTGACTGGGGCCACACAAGTTACACAATGGCCGTAAACTGCGCAATTAACTGGAACGTGAAAAAACTTGTCATGACCCATCATGAACCTGCCTATTCCGATGATATACTCCAGGAGAACTACCTGCTCGCCCTTGAACATGCCAGGCAGATGACAGACGTGAACACAGAGATCCTGCTTGCAAGGGAGGGCATGATTTTTGACCTTTAAAAAATCTGCAGCACTGCTCCTCATCCTAATTGCGCTGTTCACCCCTGAAGAACCGGCACACACCCAGCGAACAAAATCGAGTCTTTCCTCGGGCAACCAGAGACGCTCCGAAAAGGGGCTTAAGGATAATAAATATTTTTTCTATTTCATAAATTCAACCGTATCCAATTACGGCACAGGCAGGCAGGTTGAAATTTTTACAGAGGCACTCAGACGTGATCTTATCGCCCGGATACTCTACATGAAATTCTCTTTTGACGATTCATTTGCCGAGGTTAAACAGTCGCAGATACTCATGATAGAACTTTACAGGAATGTGCTGATCCAGGAGATAAAGGAGACAAGGATTATACTTGGTGAATCCGCAGCAGAGGTGCTCCAGGCCAATGAATACATGCCGAAAAAATATCTCGGGCTTGGTTACAGATCAGTCAAGTGGGCAGACAAGACCATGCTTATGGCAGACAATCTCCCTGAAACCAATTATTCAATCCGTCTTTACGAATATGTCAAGGCAATCAAGAACGTCAAGACTGCACGGCGTTATGCCATTGTCGCACTACTGGAAAAACGCATACCCCCCGAAAGGCGAAAAGAGATAAACTATAACAACTACGGCCAGGTAAAGGAACTGATAAGTGAATACATTGCCGAAGATAAAGAAAAATACCTGCTGATGCACAGGGACAACTATTACATGATTGAGCCCGGGCAATCTCTGTAT
>JAAYBQ010000305.1 GCA_012730035.1 Spirochaetota bacterium | reverse complement strand
TCTTCCAGCTTGGCATGAAATACGCAAACTCAATGGATCTTACAATGATTGCCCGTGTATGGCTCGAAAAGCTGTGCACCCAGTACGGCGAAATGTCACAGGCGGGAATCATGATGGGTGATAAGCTCACGGTTGTCATGAAGGTCGAAGCGGACAGTAACTACATGGTCTTCCCTCAGCCCGGGTCTGTAATACCGGTGCATTCATCTTCACTGGGCAAAGTACTTCTTGCGTATATGTCCGACTCCAGACGCGACCGTATTCTGGATAGCTGCGATTTTTCAAAATTCACTGACCGTACCATCACCAGTAAAAAAGATTTTATAATGGAACTTGAAAGGGTAAAAAAAACCGGTGTGGGGTTCGACACTGAAGAGACTGTTGACGGACTTTCGTGCATTGCGGGACCTGTTTTTAACAACAACGGAGTATGCATTGCTTCTGTTTCACTAAGCGGCAATGCGTTCAGGATAGAGAGTAAACGCGATGAGATTATAAACGCCGTAAAATATGTCGGTTCAAGGATTTCGGAACAGATGGGATACAGGGCCGGTACATCAATAATTAAGAAATAATACAAACAGGAGGAGTATATGCAGCTTGCTGGTTCAAAAGAGCTTGTGTCGGGCGTTATCAAAAACGATCTCTGCATAGGGTGCGGCGCGTGTGTGTCGCTTTGCCCCTACTTTAAATCTCATAATGGGAAAACAGTAATGTTGTTCCAGTGTTCAAGGGATAAGGGGCGATGCTTCGCGTACTGCCCCAGGGTTGAGGTTGATCTGGACGGGATTTCGCAGTACATCTACGGCAGGCCTTACGGCACTGAAGCGATGGGTAATTATATAACCATACGTTCTTCAAGGGCGGGAGCTGCCGCGGGGCTTAAGACTTTTCAGACTGCCGGTACTGTGAGCAGCCTTATGATGTTCGCCCTTGGTAAAGGAGTGATCGATTCAGCTGTTGTAACTGCGCGCGACGGCGTGAAGGGTAAACCCGTTGTTGTGACTGACGCTTCAAAGATACCGGGTTACGCGGCAACCGGTTATTCTGCTGCACCTGTCGCTTCAGGTTTTAACGAGGCAATGAACGCGGGATACAAAAAAATCGGTATAGTGGGAACACCCTGCCAGGTAAACGCTGTTGCACAGATTCGTACAAATCCAATGGAGACTGAAAATTTTACAGATCCTTCGGGCATGGTGATAGGACTTTTCTGCACGTGGGCACTGGACACAGGCGCATTCCTGAAAATACTCAGGGACAAAACCGATATAGCATCAATAAAAAGGTATGACATTCCGCCCCCGCCTGCCGGTGTGATGAAGGTGCAGTCCGGTTCCGGAACTGTTGATATTCCATTAACTGAAATAAGGGGGGCTATTCCCGGGTCATGTTCATACTGTCACGATATGACAGCGGAGTTCGCGGACATATCCGTTGGAGTATTTGAAGGCAGAGAGAAACTGAATATTCTTATAACACGAACCAGGCGCGGTGAGGAGCTTGTACAGGCTGCTATCTCTGCAGGTTTCCTTGAAGCAGAGACTCTCGGTGATAAGGATATATCGGAACTTGCCGCAGCTTCCATGAACAAGAAGAAACGGGCGCTTGCCAGACTGGCGCTTGAGAATAAAATTAACAGCGCTGAAGGGATCTCTGTTCTTCGCATGAACGGCGAAATCCTGAAGCAGCTTGAAACAATGTAGGGGGGTGCGGCAATATGTCAGTTCTTACAGATAAAAATGCGGGTAAAACGGCACTGCTTATGGGTAACGAGGCGCTGGTGCGCGGAGCGCTCGAGGCGGGAGTCAGGGTTGCTGCGGGTTATCCCGGTACTCCATCATCTGATATTATTGAAAATCTTGCAAAAGTGGCGGACGAAAGAAATATTTACGTTGAATGGTCTGTTAACGAAAAGGTTTCACTTGAAGTAGCGGCTGCGGGCTCATTTGCCGGCCTCAGGTCTTTATGCGTTATGAAGCAGAATGGCGTTAACGTGGCGTCCGATTTTCTGCTGCACCTGGCCCTTTCGGGAACCAGGGCCGGGATGGTGCTTATACCCTGTGATGATCCAGGTTCAATCTCCAGTGTCAACGAAGGTGAATCGCGTCACTTCGCGCGGCTTGTCGAGGTTCCGCTGCTTGAGCCCGGCAACTTCCAGGAGGCGCGGGAAATGGTCAGGTGGGCATTTGAGCTCTCTGAGCAGTTCCGGACACTGGTTATGGTCAGGAGCGTAACGCGCCTTTCGCACGCCAGCGGCAACGTAACACTGGGAGAACTCCCCGAGTCCGACACAAAGGCATACTTCAGGTTTGACGGCAACCTGCTTGATGCGCAGACAGGCCCGGTAATAACAGCGCCGGTACCCATGAGGCACGCAAATCAGCAGAAGAAACTTAAACAGATAGCCGAAGTTTTTGAAACATCAAAGTTCAATACATACACGGGCCCTGAAAAACCTGAACTGCTTATAATTACAAGCAGCGCGTGCAGCCTCTACTCTGTCGAGGCTGTCAGCCTGCTTAAACTTGAAGATAGGGTCGGAATACTCAAGCTTGGAACCACCTGGCCCCTTCCGGAAAAACTTGTTAAATCTCATATAACAAAAGCAGGGGCCGTGCTTTTTGTAGAAGAGGTGCTCCCCTTTCTCGAAGAAAATGTAAAGGTTCTTGCGCTGGACAGCATCGAAGAAACAGGCATAAAAAAATATTACGGCAAGATCAACGGTACAATACCCTCTGTTAACGAAATGAATCCTGACCATGTTATTAAAGCGCTCACATCCATAATCGGCGTTGAATACTCCGGCATGCCAGCGGACTACGAGCAGAAGGCCAATATCGCCATGTTTACCAAGGCCCCCGCGCGCGAACTTACGTTCTGCCCGGGCTGCCCTCACAGGGCTTCATTCTGGTCAATCCACAATTCACTGGCAATGGACAACAGGGATGGCTTCGTGTGCGGCGATATAGGCTGCTACACCATGGCAATTCTTGGTGCGGGTTTTAACAGCATCAAGACCGCTCACGCTATGGGTTCGGGTACGGGTATCGCGAGCGGTTTCGGCAAGCTTGGGATGTTCGGTATGGAGCAGCCTGTAGTTTCGGTCTGCGGTGATTCCACATTCTTTCACGCAGGTATGCCGCCGCTTGTAAATGCCATTCATAACGGTTCGGACATGCTCATGATTATCCTGGACAACAGGGGCACTGCAATGACCGGCTTTCAGCCTCACCCCGGGCTTGAGGTTGACGCCATGGGGAACAGAGCCGATGCCACTGACATCGCAGAGGTCTGCAGAGCTCTTGGAGCCACGGTGGTAACTTCGGATCCCTTTGATATTGCGGGTACCCAGGAGAAGCTTATGGATACAATTGAAAATGGCAAAGGCGCCAGGGTTATGATTCTGCGGCAGATATGCGCCCTAAGCCCTGAAAAGAAGGGCAAAAAGCAGTACGAGGTTACAGTGGATACTTCTTTATGCCGCGGAACGGACTGTGGTTGCGACCGACTCTGCACAAGGGTCTTCAGGTGCCCGGGACTTGTGTGGAACAAGGCCGGCGGGCATGCGCAGATTGACGAGATAATATGCGCGGGCTGCGGAGTCTGCACCGATATATGCCCTGCAGGCGCGATTAAGCGAAGCGAGGTGACAAAATGAAAGATCCATACAATGTAATAATTACCGGAGTGGGCGGCCAGGGGAACGTACTGGCTGCGCGCATCCTGGGGAACATTATGGCGGCTAAGGGATGCAATGTTACTATTGGTGAAACCTTCGGAGCATCACAGCGCGGAGGCTCCGTAATGAGTCACCTGCGTATCTCTGCGAAGACAGTGTTCAGTCCGCAGATACCAAAGGGCCAGGCTGACCTTGTTGTAGCACTTGAGCCTGCTGAGTCCATTCGTGTTATGGCCGGTTACGGAAACATGAACGTAAAGGTGCTTTCTAACACGCGGTCAATCTATCCCGTTGGTGTAATATGCGGAGAACAGAATTATCCGGCAATTGAAGAAATCAAAGAGAGCCTTTCCGGCCTGTGTGGTGAAATGCATTTTATTCCTGCCACAGACGAGGCTGTTAAACTGGGGCATGCCATACTTGGCAATGTAATGATGATCGGGGCAGTCGCGGGGCTTGGTGTTCTTCCTTTTGACGAGTCTGATTTTGAAAAGGTTATGGCAGGCTATGTTTCGGGTACAAAAATGGCTGTTAACCTGAAAGCCTTTGAAAAAGGCAGGGAAATGGTTAAAAATAAATAACACTTACCCGGGGAAAGGCGGTATTAAACATTCAGGAGGTTCTATGAGTTCAATCGGCAAAGATTTGCGTAAAATACTCGGTGATAAACAGGTGCTTGATCTGCCTGAAGATGTTTCGGCTTATGCCAATGACGCAACTTTTTATATAGCCAAAAAAAATCCTGACGCGGTGGCTGTTCCAAAGACCACTAAAGATGTGTCAGAGATAATGAAGTACGCCTTTAAAAATAAAATTCCCGTTGTGCCGCGAGGTGCAGGCAGCGGACTTGCCGGAGGATGTACCCCGGTTCATGGCGGGATTGTCCTTGATATGAAAAAGAAAGACCGCATACTTGAAATTGACCACAAGAATATGTCGGCCACGGTGGAATGCGGAGTTGTTCTGAATAATTTTAACAGGGAACTCGCCAGGCAGGGCCTTTTTTATCCTCCAGATCCTCAGAGCATGAGTGTATGCACACTTGGCGGCAACATTGCCACAAGGGCAGGGGGTCCGCGCGGAGTGAAGTACGGTACAACCGAGAGGTATGTTACTGGTCTCGAAATGGTTATGCCGGACGGGACGGTCATGACTCCCGGAGGCAAGGTTATGAAGATGTCGAGCGGTTATGACATCACCCACCTTATGACCGGGTCAGAGGGTACTCTTGGTGTTATCACCTCGGCCCATCTACGCCTGCTTCCCATGCCTGCTGCAAAGAGGACCATAGTGGTAACATGTACCACGGTAGACCAGGCTGCAGAGATTGTTTCGGAAATAATCGCGGCAGGGGCAGTTCCGGCAATGCTTGAGTTCCTTATAAAACTTGCAATATCGGTATTGAACAAATACATTTCACCGCCGCTGCCCCTGCTTGGCGAAGCCTATCTGCTTATGGAACTTGACGGCAGTGCTTCGCAGGTTGAGGATGAAACCCGAGACATTAAAAGGATATGTACGGGCATGGGAGCCGTTGATGTCAGGGTGGTGACCGATGATGCTGAGAGCGCAACCTACTGGTGGGCCAGGTCCAGGCTTTATCCCGGTATGCTCCAGATATTCAAACGGGTAATAACCGAGGATATCACGGTGCCCCGTAATTCGATACCTGAATTTGTACGCAGGGTTCAGGCTATAGCGGCATCTACTGGAGCATTTATCGGGCTTGCCGGCCATGCAGGTGACGGCAACATGCATCCCACCATACTTCACACTGAAATAAGCGAAGAGATGTCAAAGAAGGCGGAAAAAGCAATAGAGGAGATAATCAGGGCAGGCCTTGATCTTAAAGGAACGATCTCCGGGGAACATGGAATAGGTATACACAAAAATAAATTTACTGAACTTGAACATGGCGCTGACCAGATTGAATTGATGAAAAAGATCAAGGCTGCGTTTGATCCCCATAATATAATGAATCCGGGAAAAATCTGGATCGAGGAGGCTCGCTGATGAAATTGACCGATTACTCTGAAATAATCAGCAGATGTTCGCAGTGCAGCTTCTGCCAGGAGTACTGTCCGTCGTTCCAGGCGATGGGGACAGAAAATTTTCTGGCAAAGCACAGGATGAATCTTATTCGCGAAGTACTGATTGACAAGACAATGCCAGAAAGCGACAGGTTCCGGGAAATTTTAGATAAATGCCTGCTATGCACTAACTGTACAAGGAATTGCTTCAGCCTTGTCCCCATTGACGAGATAGTCATTGCCGCCCGCAGTGAAATGCTTAAAAATCAAAAGGGTCTTGGTGCGCTAAAGCGGGGCTTTATGTCCAGGGTGCTAAGTGAGAAGGGGCTTCGCAGTATCGCGGGCATGGCAGGATCGCTGGCAGGTAAAGTCGGCATAGGTAAAAACATGCCGCAGATATCGTCGAAGCCGTTTGACAGTATCTATAAAGGTACAATAAAAGCTGAAGGTGAACAGCGTGGCAGGGTGGCGTATTACACAGGCTGCGGATCAAATTTTCTCTTTCCCGATGTCGGTGCGTCGGTGGTGAGGGTTCTTACTGCAAACGGTATTGAGGTTGTCATACCAGAAAATATCACATGTTGCGGCCTTCCCCTTATCTCTGAGGGTGACATAGATGGCGCTGCAGATATGATGAGACGCAATATCGAAGCTCTTTCCGAGGTGGATGCAGAAGCTATAGTTATGGACTGCACATCGTGCCGGATGATGTTCATTAAGAAGGCGCAAAAAATGTTCGGGAAGGATGATCCGATACAGGAAAAGATAATTCAGCTGTTGCTGAAAATCAAGGAACCCTCTGCATACATGACCGAAAAGGGATGCGCGGTACAGAGTAAATCCGCCACAAAAAAAGTAACAATGCATATTCCCTGTCACAGCGACAGGTCGGCTGAGAAAAACCTTGTAGCAATGCTGAAATCTTCATCTGCTGAATATGTTGCCATGGATAATCCTGAGAGCTGTTGCGGTGCAGGGGGAACTTTTTACATGAATAACAGCGACATGAGCGAAAAGCTCAGAAAAATCAAGGTTGATGATATAAAGGCAACCGGCGCCGATATAATTGTTACAGAGTGTCCCATGTGCAGGTTCTACATACAGCTCGGTCTGCCTGACAAAAAGGTGATGCATCCCTTTGAGTTCATGGCAGGGGAGTAACATGGTCTGTTGTCTGCCATTCCCGCGTATGCGGGAATCTATATGATACAAAAAGCTTATGCAGATGCTTAAAGCTTCATGAAGATTCCGGCACTTCGCTGCGCTGCGGCTGGAATGACAGTGAATGAAAAACTTAGTATTACAAGGAGAATAAAATGAAATCAGATGATGTAAAAAAAATAGCAATCATAGGGTCTGGTGCAATGGGTCACGGCATAGCACAGGTCTGCGCATCTGCGGGCTATGGTGTCGTTATGAAAGATATTAAGCAGGAATTTCTTGACAGCGCGATGGCAAAGGTCAGGGAGAGTCTTGAAATGCTCGTTAGCAAGGGGAAGTTGTCTGCGGATGATCTTGATGTAATAATGTCTAAACGACTGGTTACAACCCTCAGCACAGAAGAAGCTGTTAAAGATGCACAGATAGTAATTGAAGCAGTACCCGAAGTTATGGAACTCAAAAAAAAGGTTTTTGCGGAACTTTCAGAACTGGCAGATGCGGGGGCGATTCTTGCAACCAACACATCTACCATGAGTGTGTCCGAAATAGGGCGGGTGGTAAAAAATCCTGCGCGCTTTGCCGGCATGCATTTTTTTAATCCGGTTAACCGCATGAAACTTGTAGAGGTCATTTACGGAGAGAGCACATCGTCCGATACTGTTGACCTTATATGCGAAGTATCCGTAAAATGCGATAAGCTGCCGGTAAAGGTTCTGAAAGACAGGCCGGGGTTTATCGTGAATCGGATTAACGCCCCCAACCAGGCATTACTCAGCGCCATACTTGACGAGGGCAAGGTTAAGCCTGAACAGGTGGACATGAAAATGAAAAAACTGGGGGTCAAGATGGCTCCATTTGAAACAGCAGATTTTGTGGGACTTGACGTCTTCTGTCATACTCTGGCATATTACGAATCCACGCTTTCTCCGCAGTACAGGCCCGGAAAATTCCTTGAGGATAAAATAAAAAGGAATGAACTCGGAATGAAGACCGGACAGGGTATATACAAATGGGTCGACGGCAAAGCACAAATAGCAGATCTTGGCGATACTGATGCGATAACACCTGTGCATTTTATGGCAGTACAGGTGAACGAGGCAGTGAAAGTAATGAAAGAGGGGGTTGCTTCGTCTGCAAAGGATGTGGATGATGGAGTTAAATTCGGCATGAATGCGTTTGCAGGTCCATTTGCACTTGCGGCGGGAATGCAGCCGCAGCAACTTGCCGATGCCCTGAACTATGTTGCTCAGAGATTCGGCCTTGAAATGCTTAAGCCTGAACCTGAGATAGTAGATGGCTCTTATAAAAACATGAAATAGAATTGGACTACTTGTACTTACACGCTAAACATACCTGTAAGAGAATTTTAAGACAACCCCTGAAAAAGTCCAGGCCTGGACTCTTCCAGGGGTTGTTTCACGAAGGGTTACTGGGTCAGAGCCTGGTATATGCTCTGACCCAGTAACCCATTGTGATCCTGCATCGCTTCAGCATTTAGCCACAACTGCGTTTTAACGTGTCCTAAGGATGCGCGAAATCTGTGATGTGTTGGTTTGTATGATAAGAAAAGCAGAATTGTTTTATTTTTCTGTTAAAGCTGCGGGTAAGTGATTATGCTACAGATATATATCCGTTGTTTCAGCGAACCTGATTTTTTCTAATGTTTCTTTTTCTGATTTCAAAGCTGAAACAACCAGGTTTTGTGTTCGCATAGTGGTTACTTTAATCTGAAGATTTATATAAATTGTTGAATAAAATTCAAGAGGTGAAAAGTTTTTACCGATATCTGTAATGTTAGATTGTACAGAAATGAAAATAAAAAATTTTAAGGAGTAATTATGGCAACTTCTAAACAAATTGCTAATGCACTTAAGGTCAAAAAAGCAAAAGCAGCAAAACTTCAGAAAGAGGTTAAAGCTGAGATCGCTGCAGTAGCAAAGCTTACGAGAGAACTGGCTGCAGCAAAGAAAAAAGAAGCAGCTGCGAAAGTAAAACCTAAGGCAAAAGCAAAAGCAAAGCCCAAGGCAAAAGCAAAACCGAAAACAGTAGCACAGATTGTAAAAAATACTGTAAATGATCTGTTCTAATCAATTAAAGAGGGGGTTTTACCCCTCTTTTCTTTCTTCTGACTTTCTTGTGTAGAACGCTCTGACCCCTGAGTGTGTGCCTTTTAAACCCACAAAGCCAGTCTCTTCCGGTACGCATCCTCGTATGCTAAAAATTTGTCGGCTCTCTCCCTGAATGTCCGTCCCAGCCTGTTAAAATATTCATGCAGTGTAAAGATCAGAGGCGACACAAACTTTTCATCGAGGTAGCAGTTAATAAATCCTATTTCATTCTTTCGCGGATCACGGGAAAGACCCTTGCGAACAGGATTAT
>JAAYBQ010000304.1 GCA_012730035.1 Spirochaetota bacterium | reverse complement strand
CCTGTGTTCTTTTCAGTAAAAGAGGCATCGCGGCAGTTCCCGGTATTAACAGGTGTTACTATTCGATGATAAATGATCAGAATAAAAATTATTTTGTTTTTTTAAGCGAACGCGGTACATACTATGATTCTCTTAATCTTTTCCAGAAAATTATTTCAAAAAAATATATAATAATCAAGGCCGACAATACTCAGAGTGCGTTTATCAGAGATGAGAAGGGTGTATATACATTCGTTTCGATCTATGACCGGTGGATTTACGGTTGCTGGAGCGTGTCAGATATTAATGACGGAAAAACTATCCTCCAGAATATCCGCAATGCTGTTGAAAGCTATTCCAGGGCTGGCAGGTAGGCAGGTTGGAGGTGTTTTAAAACCGGGGAATGTCGCATATCGATTATTACATTATCGGTGATATACATGGCCATTACGGCAAGCTGAAGAACCTTTTTGATGTTCTAAAGCCTCATATCAGGCCTGATGATCTTGTTATTTTTTTGGGGGATTACATTGACCGGGGCCCTTCATCTTTTGAAGTTGTAGAATTTCTTGTTGCATTATCAGGTACTTACAGGACTATATTTCTTACAGGTAATCATGAGGATATGTTTATCAGATATCTTAGAAAGGTTGATTATGCGGGAAATTTTATCAGGAATGGCGGTGATTACACAATTAAAAGCTATATCAGGAACTGTAAATCAATGTCACTGCCCGAAACTCATATTGAATTTTTTAACAACCTTGAGCTCTATTATGAAGGGAGTGATTTTATTGCAGTTCATGCAGGGCTTAATCCCGGGATAGACAGGCTGGAATTACAGAGTCGTGATGACCTGATATGGATAAGGGGAGAATTCTACCTTGCAGACAAAAAGTGGCCCAAAACTGTGATTTTCGGCCATACGCCGACACCATATATTATCAATTCAGAATCTGTTTTTGTAGATGAAGAGCGAAATATTATTGGTATTGATACCTGCGCGATGCTTGATAAATATCCGCTGACCTGCATACGCTGGCCTGACAGAAGGATATTCAGAGCGTATTACCAGTAGACTGTGAGGACCGATGTTAAGGATAAAATTTATTGTTGTTTTCATGATTCTTGCTGTTTTCTGCATACTTCTCTATTCAAAAGATATTGAGGTCGCTGGAGTAATCGATTCTGTGCGCAAGGATGGTTATGTTACTTTAACCTGTGATTCCGGGCTTCAACAAACAGAGTATGCAGTATTCAATGACAGCAATGTACTGCTTGGGAAAATTATTTTACCTGAAAAAATCGGTGAAGAAGGGAAAAAATTGAGATATATGGCTAAATTCACAGCCGCGGCAAATTTTTCCTTATCGCTGCTTCGTCCCGGTTTGCACATAGTCATAGTAGATCCCGAACGTGATTTTGACAGGGCTCTTGTTCCTGAACAGTTCCAGTACAAAACAGTTTACAGGGATCGTATTATCAGTTCAATTGACGGAAGAGAGATGGTTCTTGTGGTAGCTGGTAAATTTCTATTCGGATCATCTCACGGGGACAGTGATGAATCCCCTGAACGGGAAATCTATCTTCCTGATTTTTATATTGATGTATATGAGGTATCCAATTCGGACTATAAAGCTTTTATCGATTCAACGGGTGTGGCTATTCCCTCCGACTGGAAAGACAGGTGTTCTAAAGAGGGTTTTTTTACCGATACATATTTCAGCAGCCTGCCTGTGATAGTTTCATACCATGAAGCCGCGGCGTACGCGCGCTGGGCAGGCAAAAGACTTCCTGATGAAAAAGAATGGGAAAAGGCTGCCAGATTTCCATCGGGGATTGATAAACCGGGTCAGCTTTCAGTTTACACCTGGGGCTACATTTTCAGGGAAGGTATCTCAAATACATCAGAATTCTGGACCGATGAACGGAAAGGTGAAAATCTAAAACTGACAATAAAGCAGAGGTATAATCTGCAGGCAATTATAAAAGGGTATATTCCGGTGAATTTGTATGAGCCGTCAGCAGTATCCTATTACGGCTGTGTTCACATGGATGGTAACGCCCAGGAATGGACTGACAGCTGGTACAGGCCGTACGAGAATAATTATCGTAAAGATAAAAGGTTCGGTACGCAGTATAAGGTTATAAGGGGAGGTGCATGGTTCACTACCCGGAAGGAGTCCAGAATTACTGATCGTAAAATTGGCGGTATACCTGATCTTTATAAAGACAGAATCGCCGGATTCAGATGTGTTCGTGATGCAGCACCCGGTGACAGGAAATAAATAACAGACAGGGAGAACTTGTATGAGACTATTCAGATTTCTTGCAAGAAATATAAGTTATACATTCGCGCTTGCGTTTATGGTCAGCATTGCAGCATGGATCGAGGCTGTGCTCAGCTATGCCATTGCAAGTTCCTTTGTACTTGTATCATATTACAAAATCCTAAAGCTGACTATACAATGGCTCCCTCTTTATCTTATGACATTCACGATTATTTTTTTTATAGCTTATGGATTTCTTACACCTGCGGGCATTCCCGCAATCATAAAAAGACACAGAAGGCTAAATGCGATATACAAAAATAAAATGGATTTTAAGGATTATTCCGGAAAGGATATCTACGGTGATTTTTCCGATCTTGTAATGAACACTACAACAGCAGCGGTTCTCTTTGTAACATCAATCGCTGTCTCAATGGCAGGACTGGCTTTTTACAAATACTATTCATCTGGTGAAATGACTTTTGTTGAATTTAAGTATATGATAAAGATGACTGTCCTGGCTACGATAATTTTTATTCTTATTCTGGGTATTACCGTGCACCTTATGGCAGAATATATCACAAATACTGAAAGAGCCTTTCTTTATAACGAGATACTAAGGCAGGGGCAGTTGATCAGACCTCACGCCCTTATTAACGTTGCAGTAAACTTTATATTTTTTGTTATTATAATGATGATATCTCTTTTTTCATTCAATGCAATTGTTGTAAGAATCAGGTCAATAGACCAGGGGCAGCTGCAGCTTGTAGTTCTGTTTGGGGTGATTGTTGTTACCGGTGCGCTGTATTTTGCACGTGTTAATGCCTTTTCAATTCTTAGAATTCT
>JAAYBQ010000303.1 GCA_012730035.1 Spirochaetota bacterium | reverse complement strand
TGCTGCCTGTATTGCCCTCCCGACTATCCAGAGCATAATGGTTACATAGATCTTCTTTATCATTTTACCTTCAGGTTTTATTTCAGGAAAATTTTTTGCTTCCATTGTTATTTTACCTCCGAAGATTTTTTACCATGGTATGCCATTTCAAGTACCTTTAGCGTCGTACCTTTAGGGTAATTTTTTCCTCCCCTGGCCTCGGCCCCGGAAGCGATTCTTTCAATCATGTATTCCGGAATCGGCATCATTTTTATATTATCAGGTACATTGTCTTTAAGTTTACCCAGAAGTTCATAAATAAGCTCAACACTCAGCGATGCTCTCCTGTTTTCATCGGTACTGCAATATGTATCTATCCCAGCGATGGGCAGAAGAAGTTCAGGCCTTACGCCTGTTTTTACTTTTTGCAGTTTATATTCAAGAAGCCGTGGAAGTACAATGCCCGCAACAATTCCCGCTGAAAATCCTGTGAGCTTTTCAGTTTCAAGCCCGATAGCACCGGCAAGACCTGCAGCCGCGTTTGACCGGACTATTCCTGAAATCGCCAGACCATTTATAAATGCGGGCATATCTTTTGAAGCACCGCTTTTTTTTACCACTGCAGCAATATTGCTGTATAGCGCGCTAATTGATGCATAGGCAAAAGAATCGTTCACAGGATTGGATTCTTTGAAATTACATGCTTCAATGGACTGCGCAAGCGACATCAGACCTGCATTAACAATTTGATTCGTATTCCCTTTTTTGGCGAGACGTGCGTCTATGTAAACAATATCAGGCATAAGATCAAATGACCTGTACGATCGGGCGTCGATAACAGCCTCAGATGAAGTCTCTGTGCCTGCAGCAGCCGAAGTAAGAACAGACAGAAAGGGGCGTAAAGACGCACTTCTACTCATGTCTGTAAAATCCATAAGGTTATCAGATCTGTTCGAAACAAGAATATTAAGTCCCTTGGCAACTGCTGCAGGTGAATTCCCGCCAAGCGAAATAATTGAATCACACCCGCGTATTCTGTAGAGTTCAGCAATTTCCCTTACGGTTGCAGTTGATGGGTAATCATTAACCCTGTCGTAAATCGCTCCGATTACCATACCTGAATCATAAAAACTTTTTTTCAGGATTTTTACATACCCGCTTTTAACAGATCTGTTATCAGTAACCACAAGAGGTTTAACAGAATCCATGCTCTTCAGGTCAAATGATATGTTTTCAAGAGCCATTTTGCCAGAGCATAATTTTGTTTTATTAAAGAATTCAAAATATTCCGGTATCTGCATTTTTTACACTCCAGATTTTTATGCTATTTTAAGTTTTTTTAAGATGCTTTTTTTAGGCACTCCATTTTTATCGAAACCGCGGATAAAATAATACCTGTCGAGCATTGTTTCAAGGGGAATCGCCAGCTCCCTGTCGTCGCACTTTCTGAATTCAGTGAGCAGTCGCGGAGGGAGTGTATCATCCTTGCGAGAGATACCCTCACGAGTATTCATAAGGCGTTCCAGCACCTGTACCCGTTCACCTGCGCGCAAAAATGCAGTCATGCCCAGCTTTCTGCCTGTAATTGAAGACCAGAATTCAGGCCACAGGCTGATATCCACAAGCCTTAGGGCTATTCCCGCCATAAGATTCATACAGATCCGCAGGACAAACTTTGGCATAATCTTCATCAATGGAGTTTCAAGTTCATAGGGAAATGCGGTGAATACGCATGTCTGCAGAGAGTTGATTGCGGACATTATATCCTCCTGGTACTTGATCAGCGATGCCTTACTGTTATAGCCGTATGGATTAATCAGATTGAAATATACTTCAAGAGCAAATGCAGATGAAGCCAGGTGACAGGCCCCCCTGTTGGCCACTGCGTATGAAAGCCCCTGCCCGAATGATCCCCGGGGATCGTATGCTGCCATTTCAAGGCCCTTTACCTGTATGGCAAAATCCTCACCGCCAAATTTTTTTGAACAGAAGCGGGAACCCATTGCAAGGTCTTTACCTATACCTTTTACGCATGCAATATCCATGAGAGTTTCCGATACTTCTTCAGATGAACCGAACCTGAGATTGGACTTAAAGAGTCCCTTCTCTGAAGCTTCCATTGCCCATGCCAATGTTCCGCCTGCTGTTATTGTATCCATACCCATCAGTGAGCAGATTTCATTCCAGTCTGAAATCT
>JAAYBQ010000302.1 GCA_012730035.1 Spirochaetota bacterium | reverse complement strand
TCTTGCTTCTGTTGCGGAAAGGGTTGAAAATATTGACGATGATATTTTATCATTAATCAGCGAGATGTCTGATATTATGACAAAAGAGAAGGGCCTTGGCCTTGCTGCTCCGCAGGTTGATGTTGGCAGAAGAATTATTATTGTCGATCCCGGTGATAATAAAAACAGCAGGTTTGTGCTGATTAATCCCGAGATAAAGGAATTTTCTGAACAGGTCGGGCCGTATGAGGAGGGATGTCTCTCTGTGCCTGGAATTTTTACAGAGATTATAAGGCCTTCTGTAATTTTAGTGAAGGGAATCACCCCGGATGGCAAAGAGACTCAATTTGAAGCATCGGGCCTTACTGCAAGAATTATCCAGCATGAAGTTGATCACCTTGACGGGATACTCTTTATAGACAGGGTGGACAAATACATAAGAGACGAGTTCAGGCAGGAACTGAAGAAGATAAAAAAGCTGAACCGGGCATAACCCGGTAAAAGAATCCCTCATTGTGCTGTAGTGATAATGAAGGCATAAATATAAATTATTGAAGTGTAAATTGGTTCTTTTCTGGTGCTAAATGTAGCGTGCTCCAGCGATTTTGTGAAAAAACTCACTGATTACTACAAATATTCTTTACTTTTTTCTTCTGATTACTGAATAATAGATTAAACAGTATCATAATATTTTTACTAACAGTAGTCGCTATATGCTGAGAGAAAGATCTCTTTGTTGATGTAATGACTACAGGCGTAACAATATAAAATTGACCTGATAAAAGAATAACAGAAGGAGAGGACTGTATGAAAAAACTGTTTATGATTCTTTCATTAACGCTTATAGTTGCCGCTGGCCCCGGTATTACTGAAGCGAAAAAGAGCGGTAAAAACATCACCGGTAAAGTTGTATTTTTTCATGCCGGAAGTTTATCTATGCCCTTTGAGGTTATGGAAAAGGAATTTGAAAAAATGTATCCCGGGGTTGATCTTCAGAGAGAGGCATCGGGCAGTCAGGCTGCTGCAAGAAAAATTACTGACCTTGGCAAAGAATGTGACCTGATGGCCTCTGCCGACTATGATGTGATCGATAAACTTTTAATACCCAAACATGCGGATTGGAACGTAAGGTTTGCTTCGAACCAGATGGTTCTCTGCTACACCGATAAGAGCAAACACGCCAAAAAGATCAATGCTAAAAACTGGTACGAGATCCTGGCTGAAAAGGGAGTAGTGTGGGGACATTCTGATCCCAACATTGACCCATGCGGATACCGTGCATTAATGGTTCTCCAGCTTGCCGAAAAATATTACAAGAAGCCCGGGCTGTATGATAAAGTTGTAGCTAACAGGCCGAAAGAGAATGTCAGGCCCAAGTCTGTTGAGCTTGTATCACTGCTTCAGACAGGTAACATGGATTACGCCTGGGAGTACAGGTCTGTTGCTGTACAGCATAAACTGAAATTTATTGAACTTCCTGACCAGATCAACCTGGGCAACTATAAATACGATAGTTATTATTCTACCGCTGAAGTTGATGTTACCGGTAAAACACCTGGAACAACAATGAAGATGAAAGGGATGTCCATAACATACGGTATAACGCTTGTGAAGAATTCTCCAAACAGGGATGCTGCCATAGCTTTTCTTCAGTACCTTTTTGATAAAAAGGGGGGGCTAAAAGTGCTTAAGGATCAGGGGCAGCCACCTTTTATTCCCTGCACCGTGCCGACAAAAGAGATGAAAAAGCTGATTCCCGCTGAACTGCAGAAGTACGTTGAAGTGAAAAACTGATTATTCTATCTCCTGGGCAGGGGGCAGTCCCTCTGTCCGGGAGAACTGAAAACCTTCCGGAATTTTTATGAAAAAAAATAAAAGTCTGTTTTTTTACCTGTTCCTGAGCAGCGGCATACTCATCCTTGCGTTCATTGTACTTCCTCTTTTGCAGATGATAATATCGCCCTCATATGAAATGATGAAGTTTACAATTATGGACAGGGATGTGCTGCGGTCAATGTGGCTCAGCATCTATACCGCTCTTTCGGCTTCACTTATAGCATTTATTTTCGGTACACCACTGGCCTATCTGCTTGCAAGGTCCGATTTCAGGGGGAAAAGGCTTGTTGAAAGCATCATTGACCTTCCGATTGTGATACCTCACCCCGTTGTCGGTATCGCCATTCTCAGCATAGTGGGAAAGAATCACTGGTTCGGACAGGTTCTGGCGGATCTGGGCATAAGGATAATGGGGACGCCCGCGGGTATCATTACTGTGCTCACTTTTGTGGGACTTCCGTTTTATATAAACACTGTTAAAGATGGTTTCCAGGATATTTCACCACGCCTTGAAAATGTTTCAAGGAGCCTTGGGGCTTCAATGGCCGGGACGTTTTTCCGCGTCACTTTTCCTCTTGCAAAAAGAAGCATGCTGACAGGGAGCCTCATGTGCACGGCCAGAGCCATAAGTGAATTCGGAGCAGTAGTAGTTGTGGCCTATCACCCCATGATAGCACCTGTTATGCTTTATGAAAGGTTTGAATCATACGGGTTGAAATATTCCCAGCCCATTTCAGTATGGCTGATTTTAATATGCCTTTCACTTTTTCTTGTCCTGAGAATTGTTACATTGGATAAAGGGGTAAAGGCATGATAAAGATTAATGATCTTTCCGTATCCCTCGGCCTTTTCAGGCTTTATAATATTAACCTGACCATAGAGGAGGGGAGTTTTTTTGTTCTCATGGGGCCCACGGGAGCCGGTAAGACAGTCCTGCTTGAGGCAATAGCGGGTCTTGTCCCTGTACGGTCGGGGTCGATATTCATAGGGAACAGAGATGTGACAAAGCTTCCGCCTGAAAAACACGGTGTCAGCATAATGTATCAGGACCATTCGCTGTTTCCTCACCTTGATGTAATTGAAAACATAAGGTACGGTTTGCGCTATCACAGGCTGGACAAGTGTGAATCCGACAGAAGAGTAAGTGAACTTGTTGATCAGCTCGGGTTGTCGCATCTTTTAAATCGTCTTCCGCTGAACCTCAGCGGTGGTGAACTGCAGAGGGTTTCGCTGGCCAGGGCTCTTGCGGTCAATCCGCGTATACTTATGCTTGATGAACCCCTGTCAGCCCTTGATCCGAACTTCAGATATGAACTGAGGCAGATGCTTAAAAGCATTCATAAAACAACAAAGGTTACGCTGCTCATGGTAACTCATGATTTCGGCGAGGCCATATCTCTTGCTGAAAGAGCCGCCATTATGGATAGAGGACGAATAGTTCAGACCGGTACTGTGGATGAAGTATTTCAGAAGCCGTGCTGCAACTTTGCTGCTGATTTTGTCGGCATGCGAAATATTTTTCCCGTACAATTCAAAGGGACAAAGGCCGTCACCGGAGGGCTTGTTGTGGAACTTGGCAGAAAAATTGACCAGGATGCAGGGCACATAGCCATAAGGCCTGAAGATATTGTTATCAGCAATGGGAGAATCCGTTCAAGCATGAGAAATTCTTTTCAGGGACGTGTCCTTTCTGTAATTGATCTTGGTTTCTTTTATGAAATAGAAATTATGGCAGGTGAAGTTCTTTTCCGCAGCCTTATCGCAAAGGGTGCGTTGTTTGAATTGAACATCAGGGAGAAAGCAGAGGTTGTTATTTCTTTCAAGGCAGCCGCTATTCATAATTTCTGAATGTAATTTATGCGGTTTATACGGACTTTGTTGTTAAGACCTGCCCTGTTCCCCGGCAAGGTAGTCGCAGCGCCTGTGGTGCGGGTCATCTGACCCGGACTTTATCCATCGGCAAAGAACTCTGCGGTTTTTCATAATCCGTGAAATCCTCTCCCATACATCCCTGTTTATCACAGGTGTACCCATTGCGGTTATAAATCCGTTCATGTTCCAGGCCTCAAGCCTGTGCGATATGCCGCGTATTACATACTGGCTGTCAGTGATGAGCAGGATAGTATCTGTTTCGCCTGGAGGATTCTGTTCTATAGCTTGTTCGAGGCCTCTGCATGCAGCGGTGAGTTCCATGCGGTTACCCGTGGTATCCTTCTCTTTTCCGGAAATCTCCAGTGTGTCACAGCCTGGGTTGATTATAACCGAGGCCCAGCCGCCGTTGCCGTTTATGGAACAGCTGCCGTCACTGTAGACTTTGAGCGAATTATCAGGTATGATTATCTTCTGTTTTTCAGTGGGGAACGTAAAGGGTATCAGTATTCCGGGCCTGTTTCCTGATTTTAATGCGGTACAGAGTATGCTCCGCAGCCACCTGATGTTGGCGTCAAGGTATTCGTGGTATTCCGAAACCGGTTCCATAAAGGTGATGCAATAGCTGTCATGACGGAACACTATCTCCTGCATTGACAGGGGATGTGCGTTACTGTTAACCGTTATTCTGTAGATTGATTCCAGAGGGAGTTCACTGATGAATTCAAGATACATTAACGAAGGAGCTGTAGAAGACACCGCGAATAATTCCTTTATAATTTTTTACGGTGACTGTTGTTATGGACTGATGCGTTCCTCAGGCGGAGGAATTTACCTGCAACTGCTTTTACCGTTGCTGCAATTAGAAAAACCGCACCTGCAAAGACAACGACTGTTGCGCCGGCAGGCAGGTCAAGTGGCCAGCTTGTGCATATTCCTGAAATAGTGAAGAATGTTGAAAACGCAAATCCAATCCACATCATCGACGCAAGATTACGGGCCATATAACCTGCAGTTCCGGCCGGCAGAGTGAGCATCGCTATAACCATTACAATGCCTACAAAGGTCTGGAGAAGAACGACTGCAACCGCGGTCACGGCAAGTATGACAATAAATACCGCGTCGGTATTTACCCCTCTTGACCGGGCAAATTCCCTGTCGAATGCTGCTGCTTCAATCTGCGGATAGAAGCGCCATGCGCAGAATATTGCCACCGCGTCGAGAATTGCAAGCAGCATGAGGTCCCTGTCCGTGATAAGCAGTATGTTGCCGAAAAGATAGCTCATGGGGTCTGTGTAGCCCGGAGTTTTTGCCATGAAGAGTATTCCCATACTCATTCCAACTGCCCAGATTGCATTGATTACCGTATCCTCCCGCTGCTTTGACCTTAGCGAAATAACGCCGATAATAGCAGCTGCGATAATTGCAAAAATCATGGCGCCGGTAACCGGTGTTATCCATGACACGATTCCCGTGGATGATAAAAACAGGGCCATGCCTATTCCGCCAAGTACGGCGTGAGATATGGCCCCCGCCAGTCCGGAGATTCTCTGCACAGTTACAATCGCACCCAACAGACCGAACAGTACAGATGAAAGTAGGCCTGCAATTATTGCGTTGCGAAGAAACGGTATAGATGGATCAAGAAGCGTTTCAATAAAACCGCTCATTTTTTTACTTCCCCGTCGCAGCATGATGTAGCATTCAGTTTTTCGCTGTGGCGTATGCGCGCAGCCTTACCGCCGTAGAGTGTGTATGGTGTATCTGCAGAAGGTTCGGTGCGGTGCAGGACAACGGTTCGTGCGGGCCCGGGCCCGGTATGTTCGCCCACACAGAGTACCCTGTCTGTCAGAGAAGATACGAATGCCGGATCATGTGTAACAATTATTACGGTGGTATTGCCTTTAAGCGACTCCAGAGTATTATATAAACGAGTTTCGCTCTCGGAATCCATATTTGCGTAAGGTTCGTCAAGTATAAGCAGCAGCGGCGAGGACGCAAGAGCGCGGGCAACCATTACCCTTCTGCGCTGTCCGCCGGAGAGTGCAGAATAGGAACGGTGTGCAAGATCTGAAATTTCACAGAGTTCCATAGCCGTGTGCACCTGCTTTTCATCGTCAGTGGAGAATTTTCTTGAAAGAGATTTGAGCCGGCCCATGCGTACAACCTCAAGCACTGTGATAGGGAAGGCTGAATCATAATCGGAGTGCTGAGGTACATAACCTATTTTATCACGGCTTGCCGAAGATATTCCTTCAAAGATCGTGATCTTACCGGAGTGCGGTTTTTCCAGGTTAAGAAGCAGTTTTAATATGGTTGTTTTACCCGAACCGTTGGGCCCTACAAGGGCGATGAATTCACCATGATGGATGTGAAAATTTACATTAGTCAAAACAGGCTGTGTTCCGTAGGAGAACGATACTTCTTCGAATCGGACTGTCACCTGGCGATTAGTCTTCATATCTGCAAACATTCATTTACCGGTTATTTTTTATTCAGAGATTTTTCTATTGATGTTCCCATGCGTTTTATGTTGCCGGGCCAGTCCGGTGAGAGCGGATCAAGGGACACAACTTCAGCACCCACTGATCGTGCCACTGCTGCTGCCGCGTTTACGGGGAACTGGGCCTGCACAAATATTGCCAGTGGTTTTTCTTTCTTTGCTCTTGCGATCAGGGAAGCAATGGTTTTTGCAGAAGGTTCCCTGCCGCCTGTTTCAACAGCCACCTGTTCTATGCCGAATTCATCAAGAAAGTAACCGAAGGCCGGGTGGAAAACAAAAACTTTTTTACCTGCGTGAGGTTTAAGAATCTCTTTCATTTCATTAAACAGCGTATCTATTTCGGCCGAGAATTTATCGTAGTTCGCATCATAAACCGTTTTGCCTTCAGGATCTATACTGACAAGTATGTCGCGTATATGGCCGGCCATGATCTTTACCGGTTGCCTGCCGAGCCATGTGTGCCTGTCAATGTCAGATTTATGAGCAGTCCCCGTCTGTTCATCTTCATAATGCTCTTCAAGATGCCTGAACCTGACCCCCCTGGTGCCATCAACAAGTATAAGCGAGGGATACCGCAGGGAAATTTTCTGTTTGAGGGAAATTTCAAAATCAACTCCAGCAAGTACCCATGCATGTGCGCGGGCAAGGAGTGTCATCTGGCCCGGTGTGGGTTCGTACGAATGAGGATTCTGCCCCTCGGCAGCAAGCACAAGCACGGTTACCCGATTGCCGGCTATTCTTTCCAGAAAATACTTCTGGGGCATTATACTCACAGCTATAACCGGCCTGGATCCGGGAAGTTTATGATCGTTCTCGGTGCACGATAAAATAACCGCAGAGAGAAATATAATTGCAGAAAAAATTTTAACTGGTTTCATATACCACCCGGTTCGACTGGATTATTAATGATCAGCAACCCTGCGCTGCAAATGTCAAGTTTTAATGTTCAGGTTTGCTGAAAAATAAGGTATTCAAAGAAGTGCAGTACGGGCCTGACTTCCGGCTGTATGTAATTGGCAATTTAACTCCGGAGCGGCAGATTTATACTTGATCTCTTCCGGACGAATACGTTAATATCCTGATTGTAATCAGCCGGGAATTAATAGCTTGGAGCAGTGTCAATAATCACCGTGCTGATAATCTTTTTGTTCTGAAGTTGTAACCGCGTACTGACTGTGATGAAAATATTATTCCACCATAGCCGGGCCTGAATTTTATCTGATAGCTGCAGGTGAATATGAAAAGACAATGTATCATGCTGACCGCAATAATTATTACAGCCGCATTTGCTGCG
>JAAYBQ010000301.1 GCA_012730035.1 Spirochaetota bacterium | reverse complement strand
GTTACAATTACTGCGCCGTCAGGTTTTTCGATGTACTGGATTACCGACAGCGGCTCGTCACCTGTTCCAGGAGGCGAATCGACGATCAGGTAGTCAAGTGCTCCCCACTTTACATCGGACAGAAACTGCTTTATTATTCCCGCCTTAAGAGGGCCGCGCCATACAATGGCCTGGTCGCTGTCCTGCATAAGGAAGCCCACTGACATAACAGCAAGATTGTCGTTGTACTTAACGGGAAGAATAAATTTCTCGTCACCGCCTGTTGCCATTACTCCCTCGACACCAAGAAGTTTCGGCACGCTGGGACCGTGGATGTCTATGTCAAGAAGACCTGTCTTGAATCCTTTCTCCGCCAGTGAGACAGCAAGGTTAACTGCGACTGTGCTCTTACCCACACCACCCTTGCCCGACATGACAACAATTTTGTGCTTAATGTTATTCATGTTCTCCTTAAGCCTTATGGCATCCATCACATCCTTCGCATCGTTAAGCGGGCCCGACGCATTCGCAGAATGCTGTTTTTTTTGTTCAGACATGATTTTTATATACTCCTTAAATTATTGGACTTGTCGCAAAACTTCGTTTTGCGATAGCAGGCTAATCCCTGCGGGGCGTTTTCTGGGGCTTCGCCCCTGGCCCCTGTTAAAAAATGATAAAAAATCTGTTATTTACTATTTACCACGTGACAGCCACGGGCATCACAGCGCATCCTTCACTTTTGTCCACAGATCCCTGATTGCCAGAGCTGCAGGCCCGGTTGAGTACTCAACCACACTCTTACCTTCCATCTGCGCCGCCGTAACATCCCTGTCGTAGGGGATTATTCCGAAAAATTCAATATTTTGAGATGAACAGAATTTTTCTATCTCCGCCGTCCTTTCCATGTTAATGTCTCCACGGTTAACGCATACTGCCGATTTGATCCTGAAGTGACCGGCAAGTTCAAGCGCGCGCTTCATGTCATGAATACCGGATACTGTTGGTTCTGTGACAATTAACAGAAACGATGCGCCGGTGACAGTTGCAATAACCGGGCAGCCCGTACCTGGAGAGCCGTCAATTACAATAAGTTCAAAGCCCTTCTCTTCAGCTATCTCCTTCGCTTTTTTCCGAAGTTTGCTGACAAGTATTCCTGAATTACCCTCTGCCATGCCGAGCTTCGTGTGTACAAATGGACCCCCGTCAGTCTGCGACACAAACCATCTGCCCGATTCGTGGGGCCGCATCTCAATGGCTTTTTCAGGACAAAAATGAGCACATACCCCACAGCCCTCACAGGCAAGAATTCCCACCCTGAAATTTTCATCAATCGAGTCAAATCTGCAGAGCTTTACGCACTCGCCGCAGCCGGTACATTTTTTATGGTCAATGAAAGCCTTGCGTCCGGCTTCAAACCCTTCATTGCTCAGTATTCTGGGATTAAGTACAAGATGAAGGTCAGCTGCATCCACATCGCAGTCCACCATGACCTTCTTCTCTGCAAGGTGTGCAAATGATGCAGTGATGCTAGTCTTGCCAGTACCGCCCTTTCCGCTTATAACAACAAGTTCCTTGATCATATATTCCCCCTGTTGTTGTTTTTAATATACTCAGCTATATTTTCCATCTGCTGTGCATAGTTCTTTTTGATAAACGACACACAATCGCCGTTGGAATAAGCCACAGCTATCTCTCTATCTTCGGGAATTTCGGCAATAAGTGGAATCCCCTTTTTCGAACAATAATCCTTCACCAAATCCTGACCCTTAACTGCCCTGTTAAGCACAACTCCAAACGGAAGGTGCAGTGCTATGGCCATTCCCACAGCAAGCTCAAGGTCATTCAGGCCGAATCTTGTTGACTCGGCAACAAGCACAAGAAAATCCGCATCCCGTACCGATTCAATTACAGGGCACGATGTTCCGGGAGGCGAATCAATTATTCTGATTGCCGCCCCGGAGTATTTCTTTTTCACCTCTTTAATCAGGGGGGGAGACATCGGTTCACCAATATTCAGCCTGCCGCCTGCATATTTTATCCCTGAAACAGATCCCTGTTCCACAAACCCGATCTCACGCCAGACCTCGGTAATTGCCCC
>JAAYBQ010000300.1 GCA_012730035.1 Spirochaetota bacterium | reverse complement strand
GATAATGCGATTGAAAAGAAGGCCGGGAATGTTCTTGAAATTAACGAAGATGTAGAGAAGATTTATATACGGTTCGGTATAAGCTCAGATGGAAAATAAAATAAGGTTTATGCGCAGGGCATGCGAGATAGCATTCAGCAGGATGGGGCACACATCGCCCAATCCCGCAGTGGGGGCTGTTATTGTGAAAAACGGGCAGATCGCCGGTGAAGGTGGCACGGGGCCTTACGGATCTGACCATGCCGAGGTGCGAGCCATTAAAAATGCGATGTCGGGCAATACCGGCACTGATGGTGCGGAAATTTATGTTTCACTCGAACCATGCAGCCACTATGGCAAGACCCCTCCCTGCACTGAGGCAATTATAAACTCGGGTATTAAAAAGGTTTATGTGCCGCTGCTCGATCCCAACCCGCTGGTTTCGGGCAGGGGCGTTCGCAGGCTCGCAGAGGCGGGTGTTGAAGTCGAGATTATGCACCAGTCTTCGGCAATGGCATCGGACCTGTTAAGGGGATTTAAAAAGTATATACTTCGGGGCGAGCCCTATATTATTAACAAATGTGCAATGACTCTTGATGGCAGGATTGCAACTTCCACTGGTGATTCCAGGTGGATTTCCAGCGACTATTCCAGGCTCTTTGCCCACAGACTAAGAAGTATCTGTGATGCGATAATTGTGGGTAAAAATACATTTGTTAACGACAATCCGTCGCTCAATGTCCGTTTTAGTGATTTTAATGATGAAATAAAAAATTTTTTGAAATCAGGGCAAACCATGATTTCAGGAAGAAAAAACTTTCTAATTGAGCAGTTAATTACCTCTGAGCACGACAGCCCGAAGGATCCATTGAGAGTACTGCTCGGAATGCCTGAAACGGTGCCTGCGGACTGCAATTTTACCAGGGATAATAATTATATAATAATTTCTGGCCGGGATGAATTTGAGAATGCAATATCAAGCAGTAGTGAGCTGAAAAAACGGGCAGAGGGATTGAACATAGTGGTCGGTGAATTTAAAACACGCGCGGAGCAGATTGTTTTTATCATGGATTACCTCAAGGGAAGAGGTGTTATAAACGCCCTGCTCGAAGGGGGGGCTGGTGTAAACGGATCTTTTCTTGACGCGGGCGCAACTGACCAGTTTATCTACAGCATCGCCCCCAGAATTCTGGGAAGCGGGCTTCCGCCTGTAAACGGGGAGGATAAAAGTGCAATATCTGAATCCCTCAGGCTCAATGATATAACATCGGTTATGCTTAAAGAAGATGTCCTGATCTGCGCTTACAGAGAGCAGTATAATTTTGAAATGATGTGAGGTTCATGTGTTTACGGGACTTATAGAAGAAATGGGTATGGTGGCAGGTCTGACAGATTCAGGCGAGGGCAAACTGCTCACGGTCAACGCCTCTGCGGTACTTGACGGCACAAAAATCGGCGATTCAATATCCATTAACGGTGCCTGTCAGACTGTAACTGCGATGCAGCCCGGTTCATTCACGGTTTTTGTGTCGCGTGTAACACTCCAGGTTACGACACTTGGACGCTTCAGGATCGGACAGGCAGTCAATCTTGAAAGAGCGCTGACGCTTACTGCAAGACTGGGAGGTCATATTGTGCAGGGGCATGTGGATTTTACCGGAAAAGTGCTGGCTGTTAAAAAAGATGCATCGGGGGTAGAGATCGATATTGCGGTTGAACCGGCGCAGATGAAACACATAGTCCGCAAGGGGTCCG
>JAAYBQ010000299.1 GCA_012730035.1 Spirochaetota bacterium | reverse complement strand
GTTGGCACCAGTTATCAAACGCTTTTATTCACTCATACGCACTTGACAGCGAAGGGGCACTGGCCGAATTGCTCAACACTGAAGAAACCACGATTATTAAACTCGCCGGCACGCTTATCGGCGAAATAACCGCGCACGATTTTATTATGCAGATCACTTCACCCAGGATGATAACCTCGCGCGAAATTCTGGAGGGATCCGAAGAAAAACTTAAACTGATGAAAAACCGCTCCATTCCATCGGAAGATCTGCTCTGGGCGCTGAACGGAACAATCGAGATCATGAAAGAGATTGCTATTCAGAGCGAAGGGAATATCCCGGCGGCAAACCTTGGTGACCTGGCGAACATTTTAAGGTTCATCGCCTGCTCCCGTGGCGACATACGCATGACATACTTTTTTCTACTGCTCAGGGAATGCGGCATATTCACAGCCATACCCGAAGCGGTCAGAACAATTAACGACCAGTCAATACGCGATGAGCTCAGGCAGAAACTTGGTGACCTGCTTAAATAAAGGTGGTGTAATGCAGAGAGTCGAACATGTTATAAGTGATTTGTGGAAGAATAGCCGTTTTGCGTCATACTTTTTCCACGGCATAGACATAGCTGAAACAACCGAACTCCCCACACTCGGCCTTATGGTGTTCACCTCGCGTCTTACTCTATTCTTTAACCCGGAATTTACCGCACAGATAGACAGCAATGAACTGACAGGACTCCTGGTACACGAGATGCTACACGTTATCCTTAACCACGGACACAGAACCGGACGCGAACATGACATCTACCTGAGTAACCTTGCACAGGATATGGTGATCAACTCTTACCTGACTGTTAACCGCAAAACTTTTTTTTCAAGAAAGAACAGCTACGCGTACGACACTCCGGAACTTATACTGCCGCCGGGCCTGCCGGTTGTACCTGAAAAATTTTTCATCGAAACTGCAAATTATGACCCGGTCTGGGAGGATGTGTACAGATGGCTGCGGCAGCAGACACGTGACGATATCCGGAAGTTCAGCTTTAACGACCATGGTACCGGCTCAGAGGGCACAACCCTGTCTGCCGGTTCCGGTCTGGATGAACTGCAAAACGCGCTTAACAGCCTGGATCTCAATTACGAAACAACACCTCAGCAGCTTGTATCATTTAAAAAAAGGGATTCACTTATATTCGAAAAACCTGATGGTGAACCGCTTTCAACCGGTGTACACATAATGAAAAACCTGAACGAACTCGATCCATCGTCATCAAGGCTTAACCACCTGATGCTGATGGCAGAGAGGGATGAACTCTGCATGGAGGAGCGCATTTTCAGCGAGATCCGCGGCCTGATAGAATCCGTAACAAAAAAAGATATGCCCTGGGCTGACAGGTTCCGGACAATAATAGACTCGACTTCACAGTCAGACGAATACGAATACACCTTCCATCGTTTTAACAGGCGTTATTTTTCTCAGGGTATTTACTCCCCCGGCAGGTCATTTAAATACAGGAACATACTGACCGTAGCCGTTGATGTATCAGGATCTATGGTAATAAAACCTGGAGACCTGGAGGCAGCATTCGGAATAATAGAGGAGCTGATTGGCCGCTTCAGGGTATTCCTGCTGTGCATTGATGAAACAGTATTTATACCTGAAAAACAGGGTGACATGTTTACACGTTCAGCCGGAACTGAAAAGCCCTACGAGTACAAAAAGGGTGACTGGCGCTTTATAAAAACCGGGAGCAACGGGACAACATATTTTGAATCTCTCTTCAACAGGCACATGCGCGGGCACAAAGAACAGCTGGTTGTAATAACAGACGGTTACATCTATGACCTTGACAGACTTGAAAAGTATCACAACACGCTATGGCTTATCAGTGACCGGGGCGATGAACCATTTGTGCCGCCATTCGGGAAAGCCGTCAAGATTGACACATACAGGCCCGCGGGTCTGCGCCTGAACAGGAACGGTACGTCATGACAGAAGATGCAGTTGACGCAAAAAAATTATACACCGCAGGACTTGACCCTGCGACGGACCTTGTGATCACAGGGCGCGAACTGATCGCAACCGGTGACACGGAATACATATTCCTTGCCGGCAGGAACTGGAAAAACTTCGATTACAAGGCAGGGCTTCGCAGGCTCATTGAATCAGGAAACATTGAACTGTTGCACAAGGCCGGAATATTCTGGCCATCATTTGACTATTCCTCCGGTATGAAATTTCTTGAGCAGCAGGGCAGCGCAGACTTCATTTACCGCGCCGGCCGTTTCTGGCCCGGATTTGACCACCATGCCGGGCTGGAACTGCTCGGCAAACTTAACATTGCCCGGTTTATCTATTACGCGGGCAAGGAGTGGAAAAAGTTCGACTTTGAACGCGGCTTCGATCTTCTGTTACAGACAGGTTCACCAGAATTTATATTCTATGGCGGGGCATACTGGAAGGAATTTGATTACAGCAGGGGTTTTTTAAAACTGATGGAATGCGGTGTCCCCGAATACATTTACAGAGCCGGCACTCTATGGCGGGTATTTGACTACGCAGCTGCATGGCACAGACTTGAAGTGCTTGTGAACCTGGCAGGCGAATGGCGCGGAAGAGCCTTTGCAAATAAAATATGGAAAGATGAACTGGTTAAAATCTGGGACTCTATGTGGATGGATTAACCTGTTGTTACGGACATTCCCCGGCAAGCCTTCCATGATACCGGCCTGATGAAACTGATGCCGGTATCATGATTGGAGAAAAATTACACAAGGTTCCGGTATATGCAGGTCTAAGAATCGCAATACCGGAATAAAAATTACTTGTCCAGAGTTGAATCGAATTTCTTTATTTCAGGCTTTACGCTCTTTGTGTCGGTCTTTTCAAAATTCTTTACGGCATCCATCTGTTCATCTTTTTTTGCGCTTACATCTGCCTTGATCTCATCCTGCTGTCCCTTGATATCGTCCTTTATTGCCTGAATGTTAGCCTGATCTTTTGCCTTCTGGTCTTCAACAGCCTGTTTATTCTTTGCTTTTTCATCTATAACAGCCTGCCTAATCTCATCGCGCTGCTCCTCAAATTTACGCCTTATATCCTCGCGGATAGCCTTGATGTCATCCTTGATCTTTTTTATATTCGCACGGTTCTGTTCTTTAAGGTCTGCCACGCTGATCGGTTTTCCCTTCTCAACATTAGCCTCCTTACCGGCTTCCACTTCTTTGTATGTGCTGTCATCGCTACCCTGTTCCTTTACGACAACCACACCGTCAATACAGGCAATGTTGCTCTTACCCTCCTCCTCGGAAACAATGAACTCGGTACCGCGAACCCCGGCTACCGATGTAGGTGTATTTACCCTGAACTTCTCGCCGTCAACCAGCTTGCGCGTAACCCTGGAAAACATTTTACCGTTTTCAACATAGAACTCGGAGTTCTCCCTGTTGTCTGCCACGTTCCTTACAAGTTCTGTCATCACAACCGAGCTGTTTTCAAGAATTCTTATAACATTATCCCCGAAGTAAATATCCGCGACTGCCCTGGGCCCTGTTTTAACAGTCATACCCTGTTTAACCGTATCCCCGATCTTTGCAGCTGAGACCGTTCCGCCATCAACAATTTTAACATCACCCGCCATAAAGTTGATCAGCCCCTCAATGTTTACCGTTGTGGCCTGGTCTTTTTTACATGAGATTAAACCGGTCACTGCTGCCATCAGCATGGCTAAAACGATTATTTTTTTCACAAAATCCTCCAGATTCCGCTTAATTATTTATAAATATCTGCAGTTGTTCCACCCGCCTAAATAAAAAAAATACATGCACCGTATTTTAATTTCCGGTCAGAATACCGCAACGTTTTACAAATTATTAACAAACAGCAGGAAATCAACCCAATTTTGCGCATTTTTTTTAAAACAGAGCCGTAAAAACGCTAATATTCAAAAAAAATTTTCACTTTTTGCTCTCCCGCAACGTAGTACTTGTAAATACACTACAAGGAGGTCTTATGCTGAATTATTCATCAGCAACTATCGAAGGGTTTGTTACCCACGATCCGCAGCTTAAAAAAACCAAAACGGGCAAAGCTGTATGTACTTTCGCGCTTGCCATCAACCATTACTCAAAGAGCGAAACGGCACCCAAAGTTTCATTTATCGACGTAGAAACCTGGGAAAAAATTGCCGAAATATGCTCAAAGAACATTCGTAAAGGTAAAAGAATAATGGTTATAGGTTCGATCAAGCAGGACAGGTGGGAGGATGACAAGGGAAAGGTGCAGTCAAGACTAAAGATTATCGGGAACGAAATCAGGTTTCTTGAATCACTTAAGAGTACAGCAGAGGCGGCGGTTTAAGCCGCCCTGCTGTTCAATGATGCAATCAGAATGGTACTTTGTTTGTCCTTGACCAGATACCCATCTCCTGGGCTGACTTGATAAGGTCCTCTCTGAAATTCGGATG
>JAAYBQ010000298.1 GCA_012730035.1 Spirochaetota bacterium | reverse complement strand
CGGCCTGATATATCTGTTATCAGATGCTGCTACTGCCAATGAGCAGATAAAATCAAGATAACCGATTGCAGTTGCAGTTTCCTGAATTTCGCGGCTGTATTGCAGAATCTCAATCCTCAGCTTCTCTATTTCGGCATCTTCTATCTGTGTTATTTTATCGGCTGATCCAAGGATATCCGTTTCGAATTTGATAAGTTGATCAGTGGTAAATCTCTCTGCGCCGACTAAAGTCTGTTTTCTGTGATAGTCCGGTGGGGCTGATGAAGCCTGTCCCTTGCTAATCTCTATATAATAGCCGAGAATTTTATTGTACTTAACCCTGAGAGTGTTTATCCCAAGACGGGCTTTTTCATCCTCCTGGTATTGCAGGACCCATTTTTTTGCGTCCTGTTTTAGTTCATGAAGCCTGTCCAGTTCTGGGAGAAAGCCGTTTCTTATTACGCGGCCATGTTCGGGGGTAAGTGCCGGTTCATCTTCTATTGTATCGTTTATGCGTTGAACAAGTTGATCGAGGTCGGTTATTCCGTCTTTAATTTCGGCAATAGATGTGTGGCCTGAACCCTCTTCACGCAGCAGATTTTTTATCTTCATTGCAGCCTTTAGAGACTGCTTCATGGCGATGAAATTCCTTGTAAGCATCCTGCCCATCATAAAACGGGATATCAGTCGTTCAATATCAAGAATATCTTTAAGATGCCCCTTGATGGAAACAGTGAATTCGGGACGGATATAAAAAAATTCCACAGCATCGAGCCTTTCGACAATTTTTTCTTTAACAGTAAGCGGCTGCAGCAGGTTGCGTTCAAGCATTCTACGCCCCATCGGGGTACAGGTGGCATTAAGCAGAGAAAAAAGTGTCCTGTTGCGGGTGCCATCCTGCTGGTTTCGTATTATTTCAAGATTTGATACCGTTGCCTCGTCAAGGTACATGTTTTCGCGTGATGCGATTCTCTGTGGATTCTTTAAATGTTTTAAAACGGTTTTCTGGGTTTCGGCCAGATACTGGAGTACTGAGCCTGTTGTTATTATTTCAATATTTGTTTCAAGACCAAGTCCCTTTACAGTGTGAACTTCAAGAGTCCTGCATATCACGTCAGTCATGTAATCCTTGTCGTAAGTCCATTCGTTTAGATGGCAGGTCGTAATATTCCGGCTTTTTATGTACTCAAGGTATTGTGAGTCTGTTTCAAGTGATTCGGCATGGAATATAATCTCACGCGGCATATACTTTGTTATTTCTCCGCGGAAGAGTTCAAAATTTTTCAGTGAAGTAATGTAATGGAAGTCACCGGTAGAAACATCGGCAAAGCCAAGCCCCATTTCAGTTTTACCGAGATAAACAGAACAGAGATAATTATTGTCATCACTTCCAAGAAGATTTGATTCAATAAGAGTCCCCGGTGTAATGACGCGCACAACTTCCCGGCGTACAATACTTCCAGTTGTTGGGACAGTTTCAAGCTGTTCACACACTGCCACACGTTTTCCGGCCCTGATAAGGCGTGCAATATAACTCTCTGCTGCATGGTAGGGAATGCCACACATGGGTACATCGTTCTGTCTTGCAGTGAGAGCAATGTCAAGTATTTTTGATGCTGTTTTGGCGTCGTCAAAGAACATCTCGTAAAAGTCACCCATACGAAAGAAGAGAATATCATCTTCGTGTTTATGTTTGATCTCGAGATACTGTTTAAGCATCGGGGTGAGTTTTTCTTCCATTTTAATCCCCGTAAATATAGCTACCTGATTTATCTTTGGAAAAAAGAACAATTGATCCGTTTATTCCGTATTCCTCTGCAAGACGGATCCTTGCGGAGAGGGCATTATCGGTATCGGCAAATCTTCCGAGTAAAATAGTGTAGCCGGAACCGGTTTTTACCACGCGGGATTCATCGTAACCCGAAAGCAGGCGGATAATACTGTCCGTATCCTTTTTTTTAGTGAAAGGTCCTATGATAACACAATAGTACCTATCACCTGATGCGGAATTCGTCTGGTAAGTTGGTTCAATATCTATTGTGTCAGCCTCGTCTATGGTGCGGTTGTCGGGAAGGTATTTGACATAGGCAGGTTTGTGCTTTTGCAGGGATTCTATTGCTTTGATTGCAAAAACAGATTCGGGAGATTCCGGATATCTTTTTACTAAATCGGTATAAGCCGAATAGGCTCTATCTTTATCCTGTTTCTGCTGATAGTAATTTCCCAGGCTGAAAAGTATAGATGGTGATATGCGGGCCTTGCTGAAGCCGAGAACAAGTTGACGCAGAAGCGTTATATAAGCCTTCGAGTTCCCTGATATTTTTCTTTCTGCCTCTGCCATGAGATGAGTTGCGCGCGCAAGAAATTCAAGATCATGAGACGATTCGGTTATGAGGATGCATTCATTCCTGCATGCATCAAAGTCCTCAAGCATGAGCAGTGATGTTGCTCTCATTAGCCGGAATTCAACAGCATACCTGCCATGAGGATAGATTTTAAGTGCACGTGAAGTTTCGTCTTCAAGTTCCTCCCACTTTGATTTAAGGTCAAGTATCTGGCACAGCCTGTACAGGCAAAATTCACGTCGGTCAAAAGAAGGATATTTTTTTATAACCAGTCGGTAATTTTCAACGGCAAGGTCAATATCTCTCTGGCGTTCAGCCTTAAGGAGAATTACCAGTGGTGCAAATTTACTCTGAGGGTAGCGTTTTAAAAATACTGAGGCATTGTTTTCGAATGAATAGGAATCAGTGGCCGGGATGACTGCAATCTTCCTGTACATGGTTTCATCATCACCCGCTGCAGCATCTGATAATGAAAATATCATAAGGATTGACAGAGTAAAAAAAATAATGTGTGGCAGATTTGTTATTTTCCCGTATGTCGTCTTTGCAGTATATGAAGAATCGGGAACCGGGAAAAAAATATCACAGGGCAGTGCGCCGGTGCGTAATGGGTACGAGCGCCTGTAATCAGATCTTTTCTGCGACAAGAGTCGAACCCCTGACATCGAGTATGCGGATGAGCGATTCTTTTCCAATATCCTGTTTTTCTCCGTTAAAAACAACAAAATGATTAAGGGCAGTGCGGCCGGAAAGTTCGTTGCCCGATTTTTTACTTATCTTATCTGCAATTACCCTTTCTGTTTTATTGACCCTGCCTTTAAGTTTTTCAAGAGAAATTTTTCTTTGCGTAAAAATTAATTCATTCAAGCGGGCGATTTTTTCTTCCCTGGTAATTTTTTCTTCAAAACTGAATGAGGGTGTGCCTTCGCGTGGAGAATAGGCATACATAAAGGCCGAGTCGAATCGTACCCTGCGAACAGCTTCAAGTGTTGCCAGAAAATCTTCAACGGTCTCTCCGGGAAATCCCACAATAAGATCGGTAGAAACGGCAAAGTCGCCGATTAGCTTATGCATGGAATCAATAATTTCGTAATAACGTTTTATGCTGTACTTGCGGTTCATAAGTTCAAGTATGCGGTCTGAGCCGCTTTGCAGAGGCAGGTGAATTCCCCGTGAAATTACCGGATTTCCTGCTATTACCTTTATTATTTCATCATTAAAGTCCATTGGATGTGATGTCAGAAAATTTACACGGATCAATCCTTTTATTGAAGCAGCCCTGTCAAGGAGACTCCAGAAAGGGATGTCCGCTGAATCAAGGCCGTACTGGTTAACATTTTGTCCAAGAAGTGAAATTTCTGTTACGCCTGAGTCAACTGCCTCGTGGATAAAATCAAGTATTTTTGCAGAGGGGAATGATATGAGTTTACCCCTGACGTACGGAACAATACAATATGTGCAGAAGTTTTCGCAGCCGTGGGTAATGGTGACCCATCTGTGCCACGGATGAAGTTCCTTATCGCGGGCAAGAGCCGAAGATATCCTTTCAGAGAAATCCTTTAACTGCTGTGATACGAATACTGGAATAGTATTTTTTTTTAATATATCTGCTGAAGAGAGTAACTCTCCAATGAGGGGGGATTGATAAGGCCCCACGACAATGTCTGCAATATTTTTTTGAATCAGGCTGTTGCCAAGACGCTGTGCCATGCATCCCGTAACAACTATTGTTTTTCCGCGAGCACCGGTCCCTTTTTCCTGTCGTATTCGCGCAATAGCACGGTCCTCTGCATGTTGTCTCACCGAACATGTATTGAAAATACAAATATCGGCTTCACCTGTTGTCTCGACCTGGATGAAGCCGCTTGACTTCATCGAAAGAATCATCAGGTCTGAGTCGCCCTTATTCATCTGGCAGCCGAAGGTTTCAATGTAGAATGTTTTCATTATGGCTGAATCCGGTCACAATTTAAAATTATAAATTACATCAGGCCGGCTTTTTTGTATATCGCATCGATGTTTTTGTAATAGCGTTCAATGTTAAAAAGCTGTTCAAGATCTTCTTTACTTACTCTTCGCATAATTTCAGTATCAGAAAGGGCTAGTGACTTAAGCGTACCCTCCCGGGCCCATACCTTCATTGCCATTGATTGCACGTTGCTGTATGCGTCTTCCCTGGACATTCCATTCTCAACAAGCAGCAGCAGAAGAGACTGCGAGTAAAAAAGTCCGCCGGTCTTCTCTATGTTATTCAGCATATTTTCGGGGTAGATGTGAAGATTCTGCAGAATAAAATTCAGCCTGTGCAACAGGTAATCAAGGGCAATGGTTGAATCCGGAAAAATTACACGCTCTGCGGATGAATGTGAAATATCACGTTCATGCCACAGCGTTATGTTTTCAAGCGCTACGTTCATGTTCGATTTGATTACACGTGAGAGACCGGTTATTCTCTCTGAAAGAATGGGATTTCTTTTATGAGGCATTGCTGAAGATCCCTTCTGTCCTTTCTGGAATGGTTCTTCGATTTCCCGGACCTCGGTGCGCTGAAGATGCCGTATCTCTGTGGCAAGCTGGTCAAGTGTGGCGGCGGTTATAGCCAGCGCAGCCATGAACTCTGCATGTCTGTCACGTTGAATTACCTGGGTAGATACAGGGTCGGGTTTAAGTCCGAGTTTGCGGCATACTTCAGCCTCGATTTCCGGATCAATATTGCTGAATGTTCCAACCGCTCCTGAAAGTTTCCCGTATGATATATTCTCTATAGCGCGGTTTATTCGTTCCCTGTTTCGTTTAAATGATTCGTAGTAGAGTGCCATTTTTACGCCGAATGTTGTCGGTTCTGCGTGCACACCATGTGAACGGCCCATGCAGTGGGTGTTTTTAAACTTAAGGGCATTGGTTTTAAGTGTTTCAATAACCATGTCCATGTCTGACAGCAGAATTCTGCCGGCCTGCATAAGTTGCAGGGATAGGGCTGTATCGACTACGTCACTCGAAGTTAATCCATAATGAATGTACCTGCTTGACGGCCCGACGTTTTCTGCAACAGCTGTGGTGAATGCTATTACGTCGTGGTGTACCTGGTTTTCAATCTCAAGGATGCGTTCTACACTGAATGACGCCTTCTCCCTGATTATCGCCAGGTCCTTTTTGGGGATTATACCCCGTTCGGCATAAATTTCACATACGGCGATTTCTATATCAAGCCATAGCTGGAATTTGTTTTCAAGTTCCCATATATTTGACATCTCTTTT
>JAAYBQ010000297.1 GCA_012730035.1 Spirochaetota bacterium | reverse complement strand
TATTTGCCTGGCACTGAAATATTCCCACGCCTCATATATGATTTGTCTATAATATCATCGTGTACCAGTGAGGCGGCATGAATAATCTCGACCGCTGCAGCAAGGTCTATTGCTCCATCGGGCACCGGCCCGCGCAGCCCCGATGAAAGCAGGACAAGTGATGCCCTGATCTTTTTGCCCCCCGAAGAAAAAAGATGCATCGCGCTTTTGTCAACAACGGGAACACCTGTTTCAAGGTGTGCGGCTATTCTTCTGTCAACCTGTTCCAGTTCGGGAGTAAGCGGGGAAAGTATCTGTTTTATATCAATGCCCATGTATAATCAGTCAAAAGTCCCCAGGCATTCGCGCTTTGACTCGAATATTTCAAAGACCTTGTCAAGCATTGTGGTCTCGAAAAGTTTGATCAGGTTATCGCTCGAGATTATCAGCTTGATATCCCCGTCGTTCTCCCTGATCCTGCGCTTGACCGCCACAAGAACGCCAAGCGCCGAGCTGCATATATGCTTCACACCGGTCAGATCTATGCAGATGCTGACTTTCCCGTCTTCGACACACTCGTTTAAAAGCGTTTCGAGCTCCTCAGATTCATTCTGGTCTATTCGTCCCTGAAGGACGATAAGTTCGTAGTTTTCACTGGAGATTCTTTCCATTTCAAGCTCCGCCATATTCATTTATATTGTTAATTTATCCGGATCCGCCCTGGCCACTGTTATAGAATACACCGCGTAAGCGCCGCAACGAAGCAGCTGTCTTGAGCATTCATTTATTGTAGAGCCGGTGGTAAAAACATCATCTACAAGCAGAACAGTCCTGCCGCTGAACTTGTTTATATCACATGCTTTATATCTGTCAATTACATTAATATACCTTTCCAGCCTGCCCAGACCTCTTTGCGACCTGAATCCCGGCCTCTCCTTAAGCAGATGCACGCAGGGTATGTCCAGATATCTGCCAAGGGCTGATGCAATCAGAAAGGACTGGTTATAGCCCCTTTCTGCCAGTTTTCTCCTGCTCATGGGAACCGGTGTTATTAAATCGGGCTTTACTACTATCGATGCCGCTGCTGCAGCCATTCCGGGTACAAAAATCCTGTATGCGTTGCGCAGGGAGTGGAATTTAAGGCCGTGCAGCAGTTTTTTAACACTCCCCGAGTACTCGTACACCGGAATATTTCCGCTCATATAGACCTTCCGGCTGTTGCAGATGGTGCAGTCCCCTGAATTGACCAGTCCGCCGCATACGGGGCAGCTGTTCTCTGCAGGTTTAAGTTCATCCCGGCAGTACGGGCAGATGTGATAATCCAGTCCCCGGACCCTGGCCCCGCAGTTTATGCAGATAGACGGGAATAAAATGTCTAAAATAAAATTGAGTATGTTAATCATAAAGTCAACCTCATATAGTTATTCAGGGATACCTTTTACCGTGAATATATGGATCTCCACATGCGCAGAGATGGCTTTTATTTCTTTTCGTAAATTTAATTCAGCCTGATCCCTCATATTATATACGTTTTCAGTATTTTGGTTGACTCAAAAATACTCCCTTTTATATCATATTTTTAAGGAAAATTCTTCAAAAAACATGAACTTAATGTCATTTCCTGCTCTCCCGGCAATATTTTTACCGGGGACCATCAAAGATAACGGGAATTATTTAGTCCCGCACTTATTACGGAGTATTTGAATGATTGACACAAAACTGCTCGAAATACTTGCCTGCCCCGCATGCAGGGGGGATGTTGAATATGACGCCCGCAATGAAAAGATAATCTGCACACAGTGCGGTCTTAAATACCCTGTAAAAGAGGGTATACCCGTAATGCTTGTGGATGAAGCTGAAAAACCCTCAAAGTGACGGATAGATTATTATCCGCCCGTACTAATATTTTTTAATAAACAGAGGATCTTATATGTTTGAAACAAAAGGCACCATAACAAAATATGCAGGATATTTTCTAATAGCATTTTTTCTGATGATAATAATCCTTTCATTCGGACTCCCTGATCTTGGCCTTAACTGCGGAGAGGACCCGTACATGAAGATACAGATAAACGGCCAGAAATTCAATCCGGTAGAATACTACAAGTACCAGCGCATGGTAATGGGTTCAGCGCCAAGGAACGAACAGATGAGCGAGTACTTCTACCAGAGCTTTGTGCGTGAAGTACTGATACAACAGAAGGCAGAGCATGAAGGGATTGAATTCAGCGACCAGAGGCTTTCGGATATCATAAAGAAAAGGCCGGAATACACCAATCCATCTACGGGAAAGTTTGATCCCGCGTATTTCCAGATGATGCTGAACGCCAACAATATGACGCTCCCTGAATTTGAAAAGATATTCCGAAGAAACGCTGCAAGCGATGAACTTTACTTCTACATAGGCAGGGGGAACGCAGTATCTTCTGACGAGCTGAAATTCAGCAGCTTTGTGAGCGCGACAAAGATTCAGATAAAGTACGCCTTTCTTTCAAATGATGTTCTGAAGAAACGATATGAAAAAGATGTGACAGTAACTGATGCAGAGATCGACAGTGAAATCGAGTCCCGGAATGTTAAAATATCCGATCCCAACACAGACAGGGAGCGCATCAGGAAACAGCTTGCAGACAAAAAACTTGATAAACTTAAGAATGACATTATTGAAAAGATCAATTCACTTGCATCTTCAAACGCTTCGTTTGACACGGCGGCTGCCATACTGAACGGTACGACCGGAAAATCCGCACCTTTTAAAATAGGTGAAGAGATCAGGTCAGAAGGCAAGGAACCCGTAAACCTTGGAGCAATCAGCGGTTCAGGCATTTTTACCGACAGGCTTCTTGTTATGGGGAACAATGTCACATCACCCGTAATAAACAGTGCTTCGGGACTCTATATTTTCACACCTGTACTTAAGGAACTCCCGGCAACTGTTACTGATGAAACAGCACTTGACAAAACACGCGGGGAACTGACAACTACCGGCTTTAATACGGTAATCAGGAATATGCTCCTTGACATGCTGCAGGGATCAAAAATTATAAAAAGTTCCAAAAACTGATTGCTATTAAATAATTATTTGAATATAATATACCTGAAACCAGTATAGGAGTTCTGCCCTGATGAGTATAAATGCTGAATATATTAATCCTTTTCTTGAGGCTGCAAGCGTAGTATTTAAATCGATCCTTAACGTGGACCTAAGAAGGGGCAAGCTCATTATAAAAGAGACCCCAATACCATCACTCGACGTTGCCATAATTATAGGAATAACAGGCGGCGTAACAGGGGAAATTGTTTACAGCATGAGCTACCCCATGGTGAATAAAATTGCAGAGGTGCTGATGCCTGGACTTTCCGAAGAACAGATGATGAACGAATACAAGGATATTGTCGGTGAACTGGCGAACATGATAACCGGTAACGCCATGAACCTTTTCGCATCGACCGGTAAGGTAATTGACATGACTACGCCTACAGTAATAGACGGCAAAAACTTTAACATAACAATGATCAAACAGACTACACTGGGTATAACACTCTACAGCCCCATGGGCCAGCTGGAGATGAACATAGCCCTTAAATAACAGCATACGTTTAACCCGCAATAAAAAAGCCTCGCGGTATGCGCGAGGCTTTTTTATTGCGGGCGCTGCATGTACTATACAAGATTTGATGCCGCGGTACAGTCCACTTCATTAATAATAAAATCACCAAAAACCGAGGGTGCCTCTTTCTGCATTATTTTAAGCATCTGCATACAGACCCGGCGAATTTCCCACTGCGCGCTTTTGTCAAGCCTCAGGTTAAATACCGAGCGCAATTCCCTGAAGTTGGCGCTGAAGACTATCTGGCTTTCAAGGGCATTGGGCAGAAGGAACCTTGCATCCTCTTTTTTTATGCCAAGCTCCCTCAGTTTTATATAGGCCTGGCGCGTGTACTCCATGTGTTCCCTGTAAACAGCGATAGCCTCTTTACTTGCACTTATGTCATCGGGCACTATATAGTTGAATTCAGCCTCTTCAACGTATCTCTGCGACTGCTGGGAATAACTGGCTATCCTGTGACGTACAAGCTGGTGAGTGAACGCCCTGGATGCACCAAGTATTCTGAATGATGCGGTCGCGTGCTCAAGAATTGAATGATGGCCGCGTTTTATGGCGCTTCTTATAAAGTTTTTTTCGCTCTCGTCAGTCATTTTTGAAAGCGAAAGGTAACATGTACGCCCGGCCTCCTCTATAAGTTTTTCCGGTGATGGTGTTATGGCAAGAAGTGCTACTTCCGGTTTATGTATTTCCATATATCCTCCTGTGATGCCTGAACTTCTACTTTGAACTCCGGTTTAAACCGAACACCGGGGGTTTTGTTATTCTGTCGATAAGTGGTACTGCTGCGTTCATTAATAATATGGCCCAGAAGGCGGCCTCGGGATAAAATCCTGCCGACCTGATTATGAATGTAAAAATTCCGCACCCGGTTCCAAAAATAACCATTCCACGCCCGGTAAGCGGTGAGGTGACTGGATCAGCAGCCATGAAGAAAGCCGCGGGTATAACGCTGCCCGAAATGATATGAATGAATGTGATAAATCCCGGCGAGACTGATCCTGTAAATGAATAAAAAAAGTACGATGCAAACGAAAGTGAAATTAAAAATGAAAAAGGTATATGCCAGGTAATCACTCCGCGCCATAAAAGAAAAACACCCCCTGCCAGTACCAGTATCACGGCAGCCTCGCCCGTAAGACCGCCTGAATTACCCGCGAAGAGCGCTTTCAATATATTCTGCCCGATCATAAAATCATAGAAGGCGGTGAACGATTCAGTGAACCAGGGGATCACCGTAGCCGCGTTGTACATACCCTCACCCGGAGGTGTAGATGTTATGACATCAAGTGCCTGTTGAGGAATTATGCCGTAAGAGGTAAGCTTTTCAGCAGGGATGTTCCCTTCAGATGTTACGTTCCATGCGGTGCGCATTGACCCTGACCATATTACGAACAGCAGGGCCCTGCCTGCAAGCGCCGGATTGAACAGGTTACGGCCCAGTCCCCCGAAGAGCTGTTTTGCTGCTATTACAGCAAAACAGCTGCCTGCCGCTGCCATCCACAACGGGAGTAAGGGTGGAAGTGTCATCGCAAGAACAAGACCGGTTACAGCAGCCGATCCGTCGGCAGCTGTTATTCTGCGGCCGGTTACAAGCTGGAACAGTATCTCTGCCGCAACCGCAGAGGCAGCACATACCAGTATAAGCAATAGTGTATTTATTCCGTGTATAAATGATGAATAAGCAAGTGCCGGAAGCATGGCTGCCGCCACTGTCCAGATGATTCTACCGGTGGAATCCCCGGACATTATATGCGGAGCGTACAGGTTAATTTTTGTTTCTGCTGAACTATCTGGTGTCATACCGGGCCTGGATTAATCTCATAATCTTTACTGTTAAACCTGTTAATCAGATGTACAAGAGGTATGTGCGCCGGGCAGATGTATGAGCAGCTGCCGCACATAATACACATTTCCGGGTGAAAATCAGAAGCACCGGTCATATCCCCCCTGGAGAGCGCAGAAGCAATTCTGCATGGCATAAGACCCATGGGGCATACCCTTATGCACCTTCCGCATCTTATGCATGTACCGGACTCACCCGCGTATGCTTCCCCGTCCGACAGAAACAGAATGGCACTGGTACCCTTGACTACGGGTATGTTCATGTCGGTTACTGCAGTACCGGTCAGGGTACCACCAATTATTACCCTTGACGCCTTACCCTTCAGCCCGCCGCACTCCTCGGCAATATCCCCTATCCTGGTGCCTATGCGAACCTTGTAATTGCCGGGAATCCCAATCATCCCCCCTGATACTGTTATGTATCTTTCAATAAGCGGTTTGTCAAAAACAACCGCCTCCCTGAGGGCAAAGATTGTTGCAACGTCGTGCACTGACACCCCGGCACCTGCGGCAGTTTGGCCCGATTTTATTACCCGCCCAAGCGTTCCGAAGACTATCTGTTTTTCTGCACCGGCCGGATAGCGGTTTTTAATTTTTTTTATGGTAATAGCAGAGGCTGATCTTCTATTACCGAGGGCACCGGCAATTGTTAATGCCGCATCGCTGTTCCTGTCATTAACTGCTATAACGGCTTTGCTCGCATCGAGTATCTTCAGAGCTATTAATATGCCCTCAATAATCTCCTCTGCATGGGTTCTTATAAGAATTTCATCGGAGGTAATATATGGTTCAACCGCTGTACAGTTGATTATCAGTGTATCAGTTTTTTTATCAGGCCTGTACGTACCATCCAGGTCACATGCGCAGCCTTCACCCGAAAGCCTTACAAGCCCTGCGTCCCTGACTTTTTTAAAAAGTTCATCCCGCGAAAGGTTTTCCCATGAACCGGTATTGCCGGCCTTTCCGGTTTTCCCGAACGCTCCCTCGGCCTCGATTATAATGACCGGCTGTACGCCATAGACCGTGGGGAGTCCGGCAATATCTACAACACGGCCCGGCACCGAGGCATGAATGTTTGCGCTTCCCGCACACTCCCCGGCTGCGACAAGCTCTCCTTCGTCAACAGAATCGCCGGCCTTTACGACAGGAACAGCGGGGTTCCCGCTGTCCTGTTTAAGAGGCAGGTAACATACCTGCGGTACTGATAAATTTTCAAGGCTGCTGTTCCCGGTAAGTTCTTTGCGGAGAGGCGGCCTGATGCCGCCCTTAAAGGCATGGAACACTTTAGATTTCCCTGGTTGAATATATCTCGTCTTTTATGGGAAGTTCTTTTCTAAGGTTCTTTATATACGGGAAAAGTTCCCCCGATTCCTCGTAGTACTCACACTCATCCATTATCCTTCGTGCAACTGTGAAATACTTATATAATTTCTCCTCACCCGACCTTTTTGACCACTGCCTTTTAAGACATTTAACTCTTAACACGTACCTGTCCGGCTCAGACTCATACTGTCTGATAACTATGCAATGCTGGCAGTTTGAGCAGAAAATTTTCTCTTTGGACATTAATATTCTCCTTGGGAATTTCGATCGAAATGTTTATGCGTTGATTCAACGGTTCAGCTGAAAGTTCAAAATTCATATAAAAAACATATAGAGAATGAGTCAAGAAAAAAATAATCTCTTTTCAGATTCTTATAAAACTCTTTAATTGGATTATTTAGAAAGCTCACACCGGACTACCCGCGTTTATGCAACATTAACTCTATGCCCCCTATATCAAGATTTAAACAATTTACCGGCACAAAAAAAAGGTTTACCCCCCTCCCGCCGCGAGATCGACGGACAGATGACGGACAGATGACGAATAGATGACGGACAAATGACGGACAGATGACGGATACATGACGGATACATGACGAATGTGATCCCTACATTTTTATTCATTTATTTTCACTTTTCCGGAATTTCCCGAATGCGCCGTAAAAATAAAAAACCCCGATTAATACGGGGCCTTAAGATTTAACCTCTATTTTTAAAGATTATCTCTTGAGCGAGATAACCTCCTGAAGCATCTGGTCTGACGTTGTAATGGTCCTTGAATTGGCCTGGAAACCTCTCTGGGTTATGATCATGTCTGTGAACTGGTCCGAAAGGTCAACATTCGACATTTCAAGTGTTCCTGCGACGATCTTTCCCCTTCCGGCTATGGCCGCAGGCCCTTCATTGGCAAGACCCGAGTTGTTTGACTGTTCAAAAAGGTTTTCACCCGACGCAGTCAGACCGCCCGGATTTGTGAATACCGCCATACCAATCTGTCCCACGGGCTGTTTAACTCCGTTTGAGTATACACCGGTAATTACGCCTGAATTGTCAATGCTGAAGGATTCCATGTATCCCATTGCATAGCCGTCCTGCTCAACAGCCTTTGTTGTTGATATTGATGAAAACTGTGTTATACCCGAAAGCATACCTGCTTCGCCCAGGTTGAGTTCGATTGTTCTTACAGTGGGGTCACCAGCCACCCTGTAGTTCGCGTTTACGGTTAGTCGTACCTGGTTCTGTTCATCAGGGCTCGATTCATCTGCAACAGAAATAAGTTTGCCGTCCGGTGAAAACCTGAGGTTAATCCTGCTTGACGGATTGGCCTGATTGTCCTGGCCGCCGCCTGCCGGCACATCAAGTGTAATCGCAGTAGAAGCATCAGTAAGTGCTGCTGATGCGGTCCACTGGTTGGGGCCTGTTTTCCAGAAGGTCATTGTAAGCCTGTGGGTGTTCCCCAGGTTGTCATAAGCATCTATGTTTGTGGTAACACCCTTTTCAGACCTTGTCTTAGCGTTAGCATCAGGGGGAACAACTTCGCTCCTTGAGTCAAGGTTACATTTATATTTTATGTTGTTTGTCTCTTTCGCGTCTATCTTGCTGTAAACCGGTATTATAATATCCTCTACCGAACCGTTGGCCCGCACAACCTTCTGACCGTTCTCATCGGTGGTAGCCATCCACCCCTGAACCTTCAGCCCGTTAGCGGGGTTAACCAGTGTGCCGTCCCTGTCTATGCCGAAAGTACCGGCCCTGGTATAGAACTTTTTGTCTCCGTCTGCAACGATAAAAAATCCGTCACCCGAAATTGCCACGTCTGTCTGGTTTCCCGTTGTCTGAAGTGATCCCTGTGTAAAGAGCCTGTCTATTGATGCAATATTCATCCCGAGACCAACCTGCTTGGGATTCACACCTCCCCTGTTCTCTTCGGGTTTTGCTGCACCCGAAATAGTCTGGGAAAGCATATCCTGGAATGTAACCCTCTGTGTCTTGTAACCATAAGTGTTAACGTTTGAAATATTGTGGCCGATTACATCCATCCTGGTCTGATGATTTTTAAGACCTGAGACCCCGGAAAAAAGCGAACGCATCATAACAAAAACTCCTGAATTTTATTTACTCTATTTACTGCGGGCGACTGCCCCGTGACTTTACCCTATTTTGCACCCTCTTCCGCAAGTTTAACGGAATGTACATTGCGCATTGATACCTCTTCATTACCGACCTTCAGCATAAGTTCATCTCCCTTGTAGAAGATTGAATTCACCCTGCCCGATACCCTTGTGCTTGTGACCGAATCGAAGGAATCTATATACTTACCCAGAACTCCGTATGCCTCGGTAGACCTTGCGCTGTATAAAAGGTTCCTGACCTCGTTGTTCAGATTAGTCATCTGCTCAAGTGTAGAGAACTGCGCCATTTGCGCCACGAACTCCCTGTCCTCCATTGGTTTTGTCGGGTCCTGGTGCCTCAGCTGGGTAACGAGCAGCTTGAGAAATGAATCCTTGCCAAGGCCGTTCTTTTCGGCAGGCTCACCCACACCGGATTTTTTGTTAACTTCATTGGCCCTTATCTGCGCGTTAAGCTTATCCTGCGATGACATTTCGAAAATCTGCATACCGTTTACCTATATTACCATGTTTATTGAGCCGTTATGTTTGTAGACCGAATTGTAGTCATAAACATCTGCGGCTGTAACCGTCTCTTTGCTGCCGGTGATTACCGGGTTAATTTTGTACTTCTGTTCATCCTTCTGACGGATAAAACGCTCCTGCCCGTCCCGCACATTAACGCTGAACTCGCCCACACTCACACCGGACTGCTGCAGTTCATCAATCAGGTTTTCAATGCTTGAAAGCAGCGCTGTCTTTGCATCATTATTATCGACAAGAAACCTTCCGTTCACAACACCGTTTTCCATTACAAGGCTTACATTTACGCTCCCCAGTTCCTTTGGAAAAAGTTTTACCGTAAAGCTGCCGTTTTGGTTGTCCCTTACGGTTACCCTTGCCCGCTCCATAATCTCCTGGAGCGACTGCCTGAACTCCGGCATTTTAGCCATACTCTCAGTTCTTTCCTGGATGTGCCTTGCAGCTGACTCTGCCTTACCGGTAAACAGATGACTGTTCTCCCTGTTGTTTTCGCTGCCCGAACCGGCACCTTTGCCCGAAGCCGACTGGTCTCCGGCGAACTTCTGCCTCTGCGCTACAGCCTCTCCTGATTCAATGTTCTTTTTATCACTTACAGCGGCTTCTGCAGGTTTATGCTTCTGGTGGTGGATGCCGCGTTCAGCTTTCAGTTTGCCTTTTACCATGGCCCCGGTAAATGCGGCGGTATTTTCTGCGGCTTCATTACGGTTAAGTCCACCCCGCTCCAGTTTTCCAGCGGTGGAACCCTTTTTGGCTGCGACCTTACCCGCAGATTCCACCACCTCACTTAGACCAGATTTTAACAGGTGGGCTTTATTCTGTTCAGATGTATCCCCATTTTGATTTACCTTGAGTAAATCACCATCACGCATAATGGCAGCAGAAGGTCTTGCTGGCTCTTTGTTCAAAAGAGCGGCAACCTTTTCATTCTTACCTTTAAGTCCGGCAGCCTGCGCAAGCCTGGAATTTATGTTCTTCTGTGCAAGAATATCACCGGCGGTAGAGAGAGATGTATCGGTTTCAGAATTTTTCTCCTTGAGTGCGTCCCTGTTCCCCTCTGTCTTTTTTGCGGTTTCTGCTTTTTCAGGTCGATCAGGTTGCGACTTAAGGGCGCTCCCTGTTTCACGGGCATCATCGTGTTTAAGGGAATTATTCTCATGCCGTGTACTCATGGCCGGTTCGCCTGATACGGCCTGTGCTGTTTTATCTGATGCGTCCAGGATATCATTCGTTCCAGGGTTCTGCACAGCCTCCTGGCGATCCTGAATGCGGGTTTCTTTAAATTCAACGCTCGATTTAAGGATAGAGAGGAAATCACCGCCGCTTTTAAATTCGGCCGATTCCCTGCGGTCTCCGGCTGCTGAAAGGCTTATTGAGTTTTCTATACCGGATGATTTAATGTATCCGACCATTCATGCCTCTGTAAATTAAGGATGCTGTAACAGGTATATTATCGTCAGGTATGATATTTACTGAATTGAATTTTAAAAAAAATAGAGAGGGTCTGATGCGATAAAAACGGACAAAAATTTCACAAAAACACTATAATCAGTAACGAGAACTGTTCATCTGCACATTGTTAAGTATACCTATACCCATCATGGCCATAAAGAGGTTTGATCCCCCGTAAGACATGAAGCAGAGTGGAAGACCGGTAACAGGCATGATGCCGATTACCATACCTATATTGATAAATACATGAAAAAACAGTATCGCTGTCACACCCGTTGCGAGCATGGCGCCGAATTTGTCCCTGGTCTCAAGGGATATTTTGATCCCCCTGTAGATAATCATACCGAGCAGCAGCAGAAGAAGCAGCGCTCCGACAAAACCGAATTCCTCTGCCACAACTGAAAAGATGAAGTCGGTGGTCTTTTCAGGCAGATAACCAAGCTGAGTCTGGGAACCGGAAAGAAATCCCTTGCCCAGAAAACCGCCCGAACCGATGGCAACCTTGGACTGTATAATGTTATATCCCGAACCGTGCGGGTCAAGGTCAGGGTTAAGGAATACAAGGATTCTCTTCTTCTGGTACTCCTTGAAAAGATTCTGTATTACAACTGAAAGAAAAAGCCCCAGGGATATGACTGTTGAGGGGATGTAGGTTCTCCTTAAAAATGGCCTGGGTATAAAATAATTTATAATAAAGGTCGTGATGGCCAGCACAAGAAGCACTCCGGCAACTGTAAAGAGCACATCCACATGCAGAAAAAACTGTATCAGAAAATTTGTTCCCTTGTACCCGGCCCACTCCCAGTATGTCAGCATCATAGGGAAAACCATTGCTATTACCGCAATAAGTATTATGGAGACAAGGTGCGAAACGTCGGCACCTCCGATAAAAAGCATGGTAAAGAGTACGGGTATAAAAATTGCTGCTGTTCCAAAGTCAGGCTGCTTGAGTATTATAAGAACCGGTAACAGTGTAACCACGGCCGGAACAAGCAGTTCCCTGAAATTCTTAATATCCCTCTCCCGCAGCTCAAGGTATTTGGCCAGTACTATTACCACGCCAAGTTTCATAAACTCCGATGGCTGTATCGAAAAGAGTCCAAAATCAAGCCACGCGCTTGTTCCCCTTATGGGCCTGCTGAAAGCTGTTGTGACCAGGAGTAAAAAAACCAGAACCCCGTATATCTGGAGGGAATAATCCCCCATCTGCCTGTAATTAATAATGGACATCAGCACAAGAAATATAAGCCCTATTATAAACCAGATAATCTGCTTTTTAAACAGGCCGCTGTTTGTATTTTCGATAGGATCAAAACCGGCGCTATAGATCATAAGGATGCCGAAAACTATGGTTATGACCACAGCCGCTATCAGAAAAAAATCCATCCTGTTTAAAAAATCCCTGCTGAACATCAATAAAACCCCTGCTATCTGACCATCTGAACAGACTGGCCATTCCCGGTAAAATACCCCTGTTTAATAAGGGTAGAAAATATTTTCTCTGCAACCGGGGCTGCCGCAACCGCACCCCACTCACCATATTCAATAAACACTGTAACCACAACAGCATCCATGGGATCACCCTCAAAGGGGGCGAACCCCAGAAACCATGCGTGCTGCGAAAAATTTTCCTTTCTGACAGACCGTGTCTGCGCAGTACCTGTTTTTCCGCAGATCTTTACTTTCAAATGCTTCATTATACCCGACGTTCCACCCTCAACGCTGTAACGCATACCCTGCTTGATTGTCTGGATTGTAACAGGAGAGAGCGGAATCTCCCTCAGTTTCTGCCGTTTACCCTCGCCTATGAGGTTCCTGTTGTCCGGTGAATAGACCGATTTTACCAGGTATGGTTTATAAACAACTCCGTTGTTCACAATGGCGCACATCATATTTGTAAGTCCAATCGGTGTTACCGAGGTAAATCCCTGGCCTATTGACAGGTTTACAGTGTCACCGTCGAACCAGGGTTGGCCGAATGTCTGCAGTTTCCACCTCTGTGACGGCACAAATCCCTGTATCTCGCCCGGCAGGTCTATGCCTGACATCTCGTTAAGCCCCAGAAGTGTGGCGTATTTTATAATAACAGTGGGGCCGATGCTCATTCCGGCATTGTAAAAATATACGCTGCACGATTTACCCAGCGCCCAGTATAGATTAAGTGAACTATGTACTTTGAAACAGTAGAAGTCGTGGTCCACATACCCTTTAAGCGTCCACTTACCCGGGCAGTAAAAGACCTTTTCGGGGTAGAGCTTTTCGGTTTCAAGCCCGGCAACAGCTGTTACAATTTTGAATGTCGATGCCGGCGGGTACCTTGACTGTATTGCCCTGTTCAGAAAGGGCTTGGTTTTACTGTTGGTCAGGTCCCTTATGATGGCATAATTATCTTTTGATATTATAGAATTGGGGTCATAACCGGGTTTACTTATCAGGGCGATTATTTCACCTGTCGCGGGCTTCATAACTATAACAGCCCCGTCGTTCCTGCCCATTGCTTCAAATGCCGCTTTCTGCACTTCGTAATCAAGGGTAAGCACCAGGTTGTTCCCCGAAACCGGGTCGTGCCCGATCTCTTCGCCCTCGGTCCTGTTCTTTACGTCAACAATTCTGCGTATGTACCCGTCCTCTCCGCGCAGTATCGAATCATACTGCCTTTCTATCCCGGCCTTGCCAAGCGACTGGTAGTATTTATACCCCCGCTCCTTAAGGGTTGAATATTCCTCTTTACTTATGCTGCCGGTATAACCCACTGCATGCGAAAAAATCTCACCATAATTATAGACCCTGACAGGCGCATCCTCCCAGTGAATATTGGGAAAAAGGTTTTTATGTGAAGCAACCTTGACGACAATGTCAAAACTGACATCATCCTTCAATAGATAGCGCTCCCAGCGGTTGCTCTTCTTTATATCATCGAACACAGTCTGCGGGTCAATGCGTAAAATTAAAGAAAGATTCTGCAACATACCCATAAGCTGGGCATCAGATTCAAATGAATCGGGTACGGTGGTCAGATTAAACGAAGCCCTGTTTGATACAATAACAGCGCCCGATATGTTTTTCTGAAAATGTCTGTCGTAAATTTCACCGCGGGCTGCAGGAATCGGGATGTTGTTCTCCATGTTCATCCTGGATCTCTCGCTGTACTGCGCACCCTGGATAATCTGCAGGTTTACAAGCTGGGCCGCAATAATGAAGAACACGGAGAAGACACCGATTAAAAAATAATACATCCTTCTCCTGAAAGCCTCCAGCATCCTGGCTTTAAGGGATGTCTGATTCATCTACAGGAATCCCCCTCTTTCAAGCTCGCCGTGAAATATCCTGTCGAAAATAAAAAACAGTGGCGGTGCGATAACCGCGTTGTAGAGTGCTTCGGGTATTATTACCTGTATTACAGAAACGAGCAACGCCTGGTGAAAAATGTATGCAAGAAAAAGTGTAAGTATTCCTTTAAGTAAAGACGCGACAAAAAGAAGCAGCATAATTGCTATAACAGTGTTTTTCACAACACCGCGCCCTATCATCCCGGCCATAAAACCGAGCACCACCTTGGGAAGAGTAAGCAGACCGAGGGGGGACCTTGAAATGGAATCATGAAACAGGCCGCCTATAAAACCCGCAAGCTGACCGTTAAACGATCCGAAGCTGTAGCCTATATATACTACTATGATAAATACGAGGTCCGGTTTTTTACCCGCTATCGCTATAATGTCGGCTCCCTGCAGAATAAGGGCCACGGCTGTTAAAAGCGCGGTAAAAATATATGGAAGTATCATTGCACCTCTCCGAACATTTCAAAGAAATCCTTATCCGGATTCTTTAAAAGGATAAAGACCTCTTCGAGGAGGCTGTAATCTATATAAGGCTTAACAATTATTTTCTGGTAAGGATTAGTCTCGGAGAGTTCTGTACGCTCAACCGTGCCGACAAGCAGTTCCGGCGGAAATACACCGGCCTGGCCCGATGTAACTATGACATCACCCTTTTTTACGGGAGTTGCGCGTGATATGTAGCTTACCACGCAGAAATCGGAATTATATGAATAACCTGAAATAAGTCCGGGGATTTTTGACTCCTGAAGCTTAACACCGAGCCTTATGTCGGGCGCGATAACAGGCTGCACCCTTGAAATCGATCCCCTTACCTCGACTATCTTGCCCACAACAATCTTCTGGCCGTTCTGGTATGCAATAACCGGCATATTTACACTAACACCGTCATTTGCGCCTTTATTAATAATGAGTGTCCTGAACCAGTTGTCAGGGTCCTTTGATACAATCTGTGACGCGATGCTGTTATACCTTACTCGCTCCTTGAATCCAAGGAGCACCCGAAGCTTTTCGTTCTCGGTTCTTACCTCGGAAAGTTCAGCCTGGATTATTTCAATCTGCATCGATTCATATTTCTGGAGTTTTGCCTCGGCTTTACGCAGGTTTTCACGCAGAGTGTCGGTAGCTTCAAATCCGCTGAAAAGTCCGCCGATACCGTTTGATATGGCATTGTATCCTTTTGAAAAGGGCGTGACAATAGCGCTCATCACACCTTCGAACGTAAGGGTAAACCCCCCGCCCTGCACCGAAAGCGAAATAATGCAGAAGAGGGAGAATGATATAAGTGCGACTATAGATCTATGTCTGGTCAGAAAATCCACGGATCATCACTTCAGGTTCGATCTGTAGAGGTGCTTTATCTCCTCGAGGAATTTTCCGGCACCGAGGACAACGCATGTAAGCGGATTTTCGGCCTGTATTACCGGCACTCCGGTCTCCTTGCTGATATACTTGTCCAGTCCCTTGAGCAGAGAGCCGCCGCCGGTCATTACTATTCCACGTTCAACTATGTCCGCGGCCAGTTCGGGCGGCGTTTTTTCAAGGGCATGCTTGACACCCTCGAGTATCTGCTCCACGGGCTCCTTGAGCGATTTACGAATTTCAACGGAGTCAATTTCGAGGGTCCTGGGGAGGCCTGAAATCGCGTCGCGCCCCTTGAGCTCCATTGTTTCGACCTTCTTCTCGGGAAACACGTTGCCAAGACGGAACTTGACCTCCTCTGACATGCGCTCGCCGATTACCAGGTTATACTGGGTCTTCATATACTTTATAATTGCTTCGTCAAATTCATCACCTGCAATTCTCAGGGAGTCGGCTATTACCATACCTCCAAGAGAAATAACCGCGATCTCTGTTGTTCCGCCACCGATATCAACAATCATGTGGCCGGCCGGCTCATGGATCGGGATGTTGGCCCCGATTGCAGCCGCAAGTGCCTCTTCTATAAGGAAAATCTCCCTTGCGCCGGCCTGTTCGGCAGATTCACGAACTGCGCGCTTCTCAACCTCTGTAATCCCGGAGGGAACACCTATAACAACGCGCGGCCTGACCAGAGTTTTTCTTTTATGTACCTTGGTAATAAAATACCTTATCATTTTTTCAACTGTTTCAAAATCGGCAATAACTCCGTCTTTCATCGGCCTTATCGCCACTATATCACCCGGAGTTCTTCCCAGCATCCTCTTTGCTTCATGACCCACTGCAAGCACCTTGCCTGTACTTGTCTGGACCGCCACAACTGACGGTTCACTCAGAACTATCCCCTGCCCCTTTACATGCACAAGAGTATTGGCCGTACCCAGGTCAATCCCCATATCGTTTGAGAACATACCGTAAAAAGAATCGAACATAATTTATTATCTCCTGAATAGTTTCATTTTGTTGAATCCTCCGGCTGCATCATACAACCGCGGGAAGAGGCTGAAAACTTTATTTATTTAAACCCGTAAAAGACATAATACGCTTATAAAAACTGCTAAGGCTTGAATTTTGTCAAGCTATAATCAGTTAAAACAGCACCTGTGAAAAAATTGAATAAAAATTTTAGCATTACCCCTGCCGACAGTCGAATCTTTGTTACATCATCTCGCTGAGTAATAACGACGGGAAAATCCTTGCATAAAAACCGGGTAAAACTGCATTATACCGGCATTAACCTTAACGGGCTGACGTGACATTTACGGCCCGGCAGTGACGCACTTTTTTAAAACAGGGTTGTACTACTTACCCGTAAGCAGATGCTTAACCTCTTCGTTGGCAGGATCAATGGCTGCCGCCTCATTCAGGATTATAACCGCTTTATCCTTTTCGCCAAGGGCAACATGATTTTTCGCTATCCAGACCCTGCAGTTATTGTCTGCCGATATGTTCAGGGCTGCAGTATACTGCTCCAGCGATTCGCGGTAGAGCCTCTGGTTGTAGTAGATTCTCCCCAGGTTTATGTAGCACGTTCTCTGCACATTCATATCCTCAGAAGACTTAAGTATAGACTGAAACTCCATGATCGCGTCCGTGTACTTCATGCCATCGGTCAGAGCCCGCGCCTTAAAGAGCCTGCCCTGCACCGAATCACCCACAGCACCCTTCTTTTCAAGATATTCCAGTCCTTCATCAACATTTCCGCTCATAATGCTCAGAAGGGAGTAGAATCTTGCATTCTCAACGGATATGTTATCTTCAGACTCAATCCTTGAATTAACAATACTGTATATATACTCATTGCTGTAATAGCCCGTAAGAAACGCAGCCTTTGCAAGGGAAAGCAGGTCATCCAGTTCAATCCCGCTGCCATCATTAAGAGCAATGGCCTTGTTGATGTCCCTGATTACAAGTTTAAGGTATGAACGCGATTCCGATGACAGTGATGAAAGTGAATCATCAATGTACATAGCAGAGAAGCTCCTGTTGCCCAGGTTCAATCCCAGCTTCATATATAGTTTCGCGGCCAGAATATATGCCTCGGGATCGAGAATGTTCTCTTTTTTGTAGATTTCCAGGTCCTCGCCCAGTTTTTTAAGATCCTGAACGCGCGCGACAGGGTCCTGTATGCGTGAAACATCGTCGATTGCTTTAATTATGCGGTTCTGGTTTATGCGCCAGAACATCAGTTTAGCCTTGTTCGTATAGAGCATGTAAACAGCGGTGCACACAATCCCCGTAAAGAGAATAATCTTAAGGAACCGCCTGTCCTTCTTTTTTGATTTATATCGATAGTACATAATCAGCCCTTTGTATATTCCTGAAAATACTTCTCTACCTTTTCAGGCAGACCATTCCCCCTCTCAAGAAGGAACAGTTTTACCGTTCCGCTCCCCTTTAACGGCAGAGCTATGAAATTATCCCCGCTCCAGATATCAAAAATCCTGTGAAAATCGAACCTGTAAAGACTGTCTCCAAGATAAAAGCTGAGGCCGTCCCTCTCTACTGAAAGATTTCCGCTGCCGATTCTCTTTATGTTCTTATAACCCTCTATTGAAGCATCAATCGACGCACTGCCCGAATCATAGTCGATCATGTTCGACCGGTCATCAAAGAGTATGGCACTGACACCACCGGCCGTGCGCTGCAGTGAACCATTTTCCCGCGCAGGATTATCCTCCCTGAAGTCGACCTTGTCCTTTCCATGAACAGTAAAACTTCCGGATAACTCATCATCGAGAAGGTCACGTGTAGCCGGTTCAGATTCATCCATGGAAAAATCCACGAAGAGGTCCTCGTCATTGAAATCGTCAATTTCGTAAGACACATCAGTCATGGCATCAGGATCATCGGGCAGGGGGATCTCGATCTCTTCCGGATCAGGCTGCACGCGTGAAGTGTTTTTTACGGTCCGGACGGATTTTATTGCGTTAATACCGGCCCCCGATTCTGTAAAAACTGAAAGCAGCAGTATAAGGAGTCCGGTAAGGATCAGCAGCACTGCAAGATAAATCATCTATATACTCCTCCAGTCATATTAGGAGCCTGTCCATACCCGTTATCATTCCATATCATCTAAATGTCGAAAGGCCGATGTCAAGATATTTTCCCCGGAACCCCCGCCGGCCCTTAAATTTTCCAGAGCCCGGCCTTGAGGTATGGATCTCCCCTGTGTATAAAGTCGGTTGATTCATTTGCAAACATTACCAATTCCCACGAACGTGGATGAAAGGCCAGGTATTCAGTCTTTGACAGCGATGAGGCGTTTATCGAAGTGAACACAAAACCTCGGGGAACGATTTGTCCTATCAGCTCAAGGAACGCGGTGTAATTCTGCCTGACTGAAAAGTTTTTACCTTTATTTCTTGAAAAGGTGGGCGGATCGAATACGACGAAATCGAAATGCATGTTTTTTTTTGCAAAGATTTTGACACGATCCCAGGAATCGCCATAGACAAAGTCTCTCTGATCAACTGCAAGTCCGTTAAGTTTATAGTTCTCAGTCGCCCTTTTCAGCACACTCTTTGAAAGATCCACATTTATTGCCCGCTCCACACCGTTTCTGAGCGCGTGCACCGAAAATGCCCCGGTATAGCAGAAAAGGTTGAGTATTGAAACCGGCTTCTCCCTTTTGTAAAAACCGGCAAGTTCTGTGCGTATATCGCGCATGTCCAGGAAGATACCGGTATTCTGGCCGTTCACAAGATCCGCGGCCATTAATATTCCATTCTGGCGGACTACTGTCCCACCTTCAGGATACGTGCCGTGCGCAGTTAGACTTTTCCATTTTTCCTTACCTTCCGGATCATGCACCGGCATCCTGTTTTTAACAAGAATCCCCTTCACGGGCTGTGGAAGCAGACCTGCACAGCTGACTGTCCGGGCCACTATGTGATCGATCCCCCACTGCACTCCAGACCTGTAATACTGGACCAGTATGTAGCCATTATACCAGTCGAGCGTGAGGCCATCGATACCGTCTCCTGAAGAATTAAAAATCCTGAAACAGTCAGTTTCAGGATCACCGAAGAGTACCAGCCTTTTTGTGAATGCAGCCTTCAGCAGTATGTCTGTTTCAGATATTTTCAACTGAGCCCCTTGTAAATCTCTATTATCCTTGATTCAAGTTCATCGTACTTGTCCTGTTTTATAAGCTTTTCATTTACAGGGTATGTCATACCGCACGAAATGACCTTGTCAGCAGCGAGGTAATCCCTAAAGTTCCGGTTGTCGATACCGCCCGTGGGCATAAGCCCGAAGTCGAACATTTTAAAGGGCGCCACCATGGAATTTATATATTCCACACCCCCAAGTGAGCCCGCGGGAAAAATCTTTACGACGCTGCATATTTTAAGTGCGGCAAAAAGCTCGCTGGGTGTAGCCGCGCCGGGAACATAGGGGATACCTTTTTTATATGAATGCTCAACAAGCTTTTCATCATAACAGGGGGAAACGGCAAACACCGCCCCTTCGCCAGCAGCCCTGTCTATGGCATCCGGGGTGAAGACGCTCCCTGCACCTGTAATAAGTTCGGGATATTCCCTGCATACAGCCCCGATACAGTCAAAGGCAACGGCAGTCCTGAGTGTTACTTCTATAATATTAACGTCATGCTTAAGGAGAAGTTCAGCGGTTTTCAATGCTCCCTTTGTATCTTCAAAAACACACACAGGTACCACCCTGACTTCTGCTAAAATTTTTTTAAAGTCCATGACCGCCCTCCTGTTTTATCCGGTTATAATATCGGAAAAATTTTTTATCCACATAAAAAAAAGGGCTGCCCCTTAAAGGCAACCCCGTTCTGCATTATAATCTTCCCGTTTTATCAGTCAATTTTAGGGTATGAAAGTTCAATGTGGTTCCCGTCCGGATCGGCAAAAACTATCCTTTTACCCTTTCTGATGTTCTCAGGGCCTGCCACAATTGTAATCCCCGATTCATCGAGTTCGTCAATGGCATCTTCAAAGTCCTCTTCATCCACAAAAAACGATATGCAGTTTTTGGAATCCTTGCTGTTTTTATAGCCGGCAACCTCTGTAAGGGATATCATTATATCCCCCATTTTAAGGAACGCCTGCCCGGAATTGCTTATATTTTCAATCACATCAAAATCAAAAAGTTCCCTGTAGAATTTAACAGAGCTCTCAAGGTCAGACACCGTAACTCCGATATGATTTACGCTTTCGATAACAATCATTTTAACCTCATTTAAACTGTTCAAATCAGATTCTTTGTATATTCTGTAATTTACCGTACGGGTAAATACGTGTCAATCAGATATTCTAAATGTTTATAAAAACTTTGTTTTTATAAACAGCATGGCCTCAACCGTCCTACCGGGCACCTACTCGACAGTCACGCTCTTTGCCAGGTTCCTGGGCTGATCAACGTCACATCCCCTTGATACTGCAACGTAATATGAAAGCAGCTGCAGCGGGATTACAGCCAGTATGGGAACCAGGGCCCTGTGGATATCGGGTATAAAAATAACATGGTCCGCGTGTTTATATATATCCATGTCACCCTCCGTAGCGATGGCTATAATCCTTCCCCTTCTTGCCCGGACCTCCTGCATGTTGCTCACTATCTTGCTGTATATCTCATCGCGGGTAGCTATGAAGACTACGGGCATCTCTTCGTCTATAAGGGCTATGGGGCCGTGCTTCATCTCTGCCGCAGGGTATCCCTCGGCGTGAATGTATGATATCTCTTTCAGTTTCAGCGCACCCTCAAGGGCAACGGGAAAATTCAGGCCGCGGCCCAGGTATAGAAAATTGTTCCTGGAGCCGTAGAACGCGGCGATCTCCCTGACTTTTTCACATTCCGAGAGCACGGATTTTACCAGTTCCGGAAGGCGCAGCAGGTCATTAACCAGCGCCGTACCCTCGGAAAATGACATGTCGCGTTTTCGCGCAAGAAAGAGTGTCAGCAGCGATATTACTGTGAGCTGCGAAGTAAACGCCTTTGTTGAGGCCACTCCGATTTCGGGCCCGGCGTATATGTAGACGCCGCCGTCCGACTCGCGGGCGATTGTGCTACCCACCACGTTGGTTATGCCCAGCACCCTGACACCCTTGGCTTTGGCTTCGCGCAGGGCCGCAAGGGTATCGGCTGTCTCGCCGGACTGGCTTATGGTAATGACAATATCGCCTTTCTGTAAAACCGGTTTCCTGTACCTGAACTCGCTTGCGTATTCAACTTCAACAGGTATGCGCGCGTATTCCTCGATCAGGTACTCGGCAACAAGTCCGGCATGCCACGATGTACCGCAGGCAATAAAGATTATCCTGCGGATACCGTCTATCTCTTCGTCCGTAAGACGCAGCCCGTCAAGCCGCGCCATGGCCTGGTCTGCCATTATTCTTCCCCTGAGCGCATTGCCGATGGTCTCGGGCTGCTCAAATATCTCCTTTAGCATGTAATGGTCAAATCCGTGCCTGCCTATTGAGGCTATATCCCAGTCAACCGATTCAACAGCCTTGGCTATTCCAATCATATCCTGCCCGTAAATCCGGTAGCCGTCAGCCCTTAGCTCGACGATTTCACCATCCTCCAGGAATATAACATTCCTTGTATGATCAATAACTGCGCTCACGTCAGAGGCTACCATCATCTCGCCTTCGCCGACACCAAGAATCAGGGGACTCCCTTTACGTGCTGCGACAAGAAGTTCCGGGTGCTTCGCATGCATAACAACCAGGCCATAAGTACCCTCAACATGCGACAGGCATTTGATTACAGCCTCGGGCAGCGTGTGGTCCGCAAGATACTGTTCAATAAGATGGGCAAGCACCTCTGTATCGGTTTCACTTTTAAAAATATGTCCCCTCTTTATCAGGACATCTTTCAGGTCCCTGTAATTTTCTATTATTCCATTATGCACAACAACAAGTTCACCTGTGCAGTCCGCATGGGGGTGGGCGTTGACGTCGTTTGGCTCACCGTGAGTTGCCCACCTTGTGTGGCCCACACCTGCCCTGCACTCACTTATTGAGCCGTAATCGAGTATCCCCACAAGGGCCGAAATTTTACCGGCCTTTTTGGTCAGCACAAGCTTTCCGCCGCAGTTAACACATATACCCGAAGAGTCGTACCCCCTGTACTCAAGCCTTTTGAGCGCATTGATTATAAGCTCGGGCGCACTTTTGCTCCCCACGTAACCCGCTATTCCGCACATATTAACCCCTTGATCATTCTGTTATTCAGCAGCTCTTTTCTGCGCAGGTTCAAGCCTTAACCTGTCCAGGTAAATATGAACTGACCTTCCCCTGAACGATTCGGCAATCCTGAACTTTACAAGTCTGCCCGAAACCGCAAAGAGAGTCTTGCTGATTACCCTCTCGCGGAGAAGCTGTTCATAACCGGGAATTTCACCCTTAATGTATTCCGGGTCAGGTACCCCGTGAACGTAAAGCCAGTCATTATAGATAATATCAGATGAAAGATCCACACTACCGGTAAAAAGACGCGGATCTATAAGAAAATCATAATCTGTTTTTATATCACAACCTATCAGATCAGCCATGAACCTGTTGAGCCTTTTACGGTGATGGGTTTTACTCCCGACAAATCCCGTATCCCACCTTATAAACATGCTCCTGAGCCTGAAATAGTTCTCTGCGGCACCCGCGCATTCATCAGCCCTGAGATTTAAAGAAAAAACCAGACAGATGGCAATTAACATTGCAGGCATTATGCTGTAAATTCTTTTATTTACTCTATTTACGGATATTCCGTGAACCTGCGCGGATTTCATCTTTTTAACCTCAATCCGAATTTAGTGTTTAAGACCTATTCAGAAAGCACTTTTCAATTTAAAGAAAAAAAAATTGAAAAAAAACCCTGCATATTTACCATGCCAGACCTGATGGTTTCAGTATACTTTCTGCATTATGCGGATCGCGGCATCCCGCGTAAAACATGAATGACAGCAGGCGGTATGATTCTTAATACCGGTATTAACTTGAAAAACATCAGCAGATTTACTTATATTATTATCGTGCAAACAAACAGACGGAGTTACAAAAAATGACAGACAAACACTGGTCCGACAGACAGGAATCGACCTGGAAAACAAAAGTAGGCCTTGCCGAGATGCTCAAAGGCGGGGTAATCATGGACGTGGTTACACCTGACCATGCCAAAATCGCAGAGGATGCCGGGGCTTCAGCTGTAATGGCCCTTGAAAGGGTCCCTGCGGACATCCGCGTTGCCGGGGGCGTGGCCAGGATGTCGGATCCCGATGTTATAATAAAAATACAGGAGTCTGTCAGCATCCCGGTTATGGCAAAGTGCAGAATAGGGCATTTTGTCGAGGCACAGATTCTTGAAGCGCTTGAGGTTGACTTTATTGACGAAAGCGAAGTACTTACGCCGGCGGACGACCGATTTCACGTAAACAAAAAGAACTTCAAGGTCCCCTTTGTATGCGGCTGCCGTGACCTGGGCGAGGCGCTGCGCAGGATCGGTGAAGGCGCGGCAATGATCCGCACCAAGGGTGAAGCCGGTACAGGTGATATTATCGAAGCTGTGCGTCACATGCGGACACTGCAGGATGACATGCGCAGGATCAGTTCTCTTCCGGTGGAGGAACTTATGACAGCGGCAAAGGAACTGGGCGCGCCTTACGAACTTGTACTTGAAGTAGCCCGCACCGGTAAACTTCCCGTACCTAACTTTTCAGCTGGAGGGGTTGCCACACCTGCTGACGCCGCGCTTATGATGCACCTTGGCGCAGAGGCTGTATTTGTAGGTTCCGGAATCTTTAAGTCCGGCGACCCTGCGAAGAGGGCAAAAGCCATTGTACAGGCTGTAACATTCTACAAAGACCCGGCCAGACTTGCTGAAATTTCACGCAACCTGGGTGAACCGATGACAGGTATAGGCATGGCACAGCTGGGCGATAAGGACAGGCTTGCGGGCAGAGGCTGGTAGGCCTGCCCTGAAATGATATCCGGGGTCCTTGCAATGCAGGGGGCTTTCCATAAACATAAACTGGTCATGGAGAGCCTTGGCTGTAAAACACTTGAAGTCCGCACAATCGATGAACTCCTTTCGGTTGACTGCCTTATTATACCCGGCGGCGAGAGCACCGTCATGGTAAAACTCCTTTCGGAAAACAACATGATGGACCCGCTGAAAAGCAGGATACTTGATGGTATGCCTGTTTTCGGCACATGCGCGGGGATGATACTGATGTCCCGCGAAATCAGCCGGATGAACCAGGATTCTCTCGGCGTAATGGATATTATGGTCGAACGGAACGCTTACGGCAGGCAGCTTGAAAGCTTTGAGACTGAATTTGAAGTGAGCGGCATACCCGGTGAACCATTCCACGGCATATTTATACGGGCTCCTAAAATTGTCTCAACCGGCAGAATGGTACAGGTACTGGCTGAACTGGATTCCGTACCGGTACTTGTAAGGCAGGGGAACATGCTTGCATCAAGCTTCCATCCTGAACTTTCGGGTGACAGCAGAATCCATCAGTTTTTCGCATCAATGGTAAAATAAAATTTACCGTTGAGCAGAACGGTCCCGGCAGTAAAAGCTGTTGAATCCCCGCCAACCGCAGAGGCATACCCGGCTGATTAAAATCCGCTTTAACCTGACATCCGTTCACCGCACAGGCTGGAAGATTGTAAATTCTGCTTTACATTTAATCCTTATGCCCGCACCATACGGGCAGGAGATTAATTACAATTACACGCTGCACAGGGTGACACATGAATAATCTGCAGAACACGCTCAACGCATATCTTGAATCGGACTTCATAAAAAAAACAGGCGAAATCCGTGACGGCAGGTTCGGCCTTAACCTTGTTTCGGGCATGAGGAACCTGACCCCGGCTGAAATAAAGAGCCTGGAACTGCTGAACAACCACTCTGAAGACTGGAACTGCGTACAGGTAAGCAATGATTTTATCCCCGATCATATTTCGGGCTGCAGGTTCCACGGCGAATGCCGGCTTGGAAGATTTGACGGATCGGCAATCGATACTGGCTACGGCGTTCTGCTCCCCTGCGGAATATACGACTCTGTCATTAACAGCTCGATCCTGTGCGGAGGATCGGCCCTGTACAGGTGCGGCATAATTTCCGGTTACATAATCGCAGAAAAAAGCGTACTCTACTCTGTAAGTTCAGTCATCGCCGGAAGGGGACTCTGCTTCGCGAGCGGCAGGTTAATCCCCGCGGGACCCGAAACCGGCGAAAGGGGAATAACCATATTCGCCGACATGAACATGAGCACCGTGGAAGCACTGATTACATCAAAGTCCACCACCGTGATGTTCAGTGAATTCATATCAGCATATAAAGAAGCATGCATGCTCGACCGTGGTTTTATCGGCAGCCACTGCATAATCAGGGACACTCTCTCGGTAAGGGACTCATTCATAGGTGAAGGCGCGGTGATTACCGGCGCGGCAGAAATCTCAGGTTCAGCCATACTGAGTACATGCGACGAACCTGTTAAGGCGGGCAACGGTGCAGCGGTCAGGGATTCCATAATCCAGTACGGGTGCAGCGTGGATTCCGGCGCTTACATAAACTCCTCGCTGCTGATGGAGCATTCCGAAGCCGAAAAAAAATGCATCATCTGCTCCAGCATAATCGGCCCCAACTCATCAATCGGCGAAGGTGAAGTCACATCGGCCATTGCCGGACCCTTTACCGCCGCGCACCACCAGTCCCTGCTTATAGCGTGTATATGGCCGTCAGGCCGCGGAAATATAGGTTACGGCGCGAACGTCGGTTCAAACCACACTTCACGTCAGCCCGACCAGGAACTTATACCTGGCGAAGGAATGTTCTTCGGCCTGGGATGCAGCATCAAGTACCCGGCGGATTTCAGCCGTTCACCTTATTCTGTAATATCCACTGCCGTAGTCACACTCCCGCAGCGCATGGAGTTCCCGTTCTCCCTTGTTACCCAGCCCCTGTCGTTTCACCAAACCGCTCCGGCAATGTACAATGAACTTAAACCGGGATGGATGCTTGCGGAAAACCTCTACACCCTTGTGCGCAACGAAATCAAGTTCCGCAAACGCAACAGCGCCCGACGGGATTCGTTCGAATTTACCATACTCAGGCCCGAAACAACGGACCTGATGGTTACAGCACGCGCAAGGCTGCAGGGGGCAACGGGCAGAGATATATTCACAGACCTGCACATACCCGGTGCAGGCAGAAATTTTATAACAGCAGCGGGTGTCCGGACTGGCATGGAATCCTACGACTTTTTCATTAAGTACTACGCGCTTCGCATGTACGCAAAACGCGCAGGCATGCTCATTGCGAAGGGGAACAGGTTAAGCCGCGAATTTATCCTTGAAGATGACCGGGAGCTCAGGTGGTGGCAGCACGCAAGGGGGATCCTCGAATCTGAAGGCCTGGCTGATCAAGAGGCTGCGGCAAACATGGAGCTGTTCGTTGACATGACCGGCAGAATATACACAAAGGCGCTTAACTCAAGGCGCAGGGACTACGAAAGGGGTAGCGCCATAATCGAAGATTACGGAATATACCATCAGCTTCCGGAAAACGATCCTGTTATACGGGACCTGCGCGACAGGACGGACATAGAGATAAACCGCGCCGAACAGATAATCCGCATGCTAAAATAGCAGTTACGGCCGGGTCAGACCGGTATATCTTCAACGGATTCGATGACGCCGCAGAGCACTTCCCTGCTCCTTCCGGTCAGGGCCAGTTCATCCAGTTTAATCCGGGCCTCGTCTATAAGTTCCCTGTGGCGGGTTATTGTGTCATTCATGGCCCCGCTGTCAATAATCATGCTTCTTATATATTCTACATCCAGTTCACTCTTCTCCGGTTTAAGGAACCTGGCGGTAAACTCTGCCCTCTCACTACCCTGAAGGCTGGCTACTGCGTTCTGCACCAGCAATGTAAACTTCCCCTCTTTAATGTCTGAATCATTGGGCTTGCCCGTGTCACCTTCAACACCGAAAACTCCGAGCAGGTCATCGCGCACCTGGAACGCTACACCGAGCGGAACACCGAAATCCTCAATGCGTTTCTTTTCACGTTCATTGCGGCCGCCTGAAAGCACATACCCCATTATCATGGGGTAAACCATGGTATAATAGGCCGTCTTCATAAGGCTTATTCTCATGGGGGCATCGCTCTGCGGATCTATTGAAGAGGGCATGGTGCAAAGGGAATCGAGTATCTGTCCCCAGGCGGTCATCTCGTAGGTTTTCGAGAAGACCTGGAGGAACCTGTTTTTATATGCAGACCTTACGTCTGCGGCAGCCACAAGATCAACGGCGCAGCTGAAAATTACATCGGCAAGTACTGATGCTATGTCGGTACCGATTGCAGGATTAAGGGAAAACTTTCCGTACATATCATTCATAAGTATATGCAGGGATTTTCTTCCACGCCTGAGCTCTGACCTGTCGATGATATCATCCTGTACAAGCAGAAATGAATGCATCAGTTCAACTGCCGTTGCCAGCTTAATAATGCCGGCCGCTGAACCGAAGCCGCGCCTGTAACCGTTGAACGAATTCAGCAGCATAAGGGGCCTTATTCTTTTACCGTCACGCAGGCAGAACTCCGAGACCGATGCGTACATATCCTTCATGAACTGAGCGTCCGAAGAGGCAATCCTCTGCTCAAAAAGACCCGTAATAAGGCTGTCAATCTGCGGAACATAATCCGCCGAAAATCTTCTGAAAATGTCCCTGCTCCCCTGCTCTTTACCTGTCATCCGATCTGATCCCCCGTATACGCAAAACATTATTCGTAGATTCATTATGTTCCCGCTATTTGTAAATAAACATTTAACGGGCAAAGATAAAAATGGCAAAAAGCTAAATCAGCATGAAGCGGGATCTGCAGTCTCTGTGGAATTATGATGTATTTATTGAGGGTGCTGCGCGCAGATGCCGTGCGCAGCATGGAGTATATTCTACCTTACGATCTTTTTGACCTTACCGTTGCCGTAATCGCACACCAGCAGGTCACCGCCGGCATCGGTGGCAAGCCCCCTGGGTTTGTTTAATTTTGCCGTCTCTGCTTGACCGTCAGAGTCCCCCGCAGTGCCGTCACCCGCGAAAGTGATCACATTGCCTGATGGTGTAATGATCTGTACCCTGTTATTGTTCTCGTCGCATACAAAAATGGCGCCATTTTTGTCAGTTGAAATACCGTGCGGTTCATTGAATTTTGCGTTTGTAATATCGCCTGTATCAGTACCACCTGTGTTATCAGGTGTCAGTTCACTTACAACAACACCGTTTATATCGCCGGATGCAGGAATATCGATCTGTACAACATTATTATCAGTGTCCCCCTGGTCGGTTGTGTAAAGGGTAATGGAACCGTCGTCATTTGTTACAAGTGTCAGCCCATGGGGATCATTAATTTCAACACCAAACCCCGGGCTGTCTGTCAGTGATTCAGGTGTTCCGGGAACTCCATTTGTCATGTTTATTCTATACACATTATTTGTCTGCTGGTCTGCCACATAAAGGTTGCCATTACTGTCCGCGGCTATACCGCTTGGATTATCAAGATCCGTGGTGCCTATAAAATCCTCTGTGGTTGTAACAATTCCATTCGACTGGACTTCAATTTTTGTTATTGAACCGTCAGTTGATGTACCGTCCACTGCTGAACCGGTATCTGCAATATATAGAATATCAGTCGTGCCATCTGTTATGGCAGTGATACCATCCGGATGTGCATCAAGATCAGCTACAACCGTAACTGTGCCATCCTCAGCAACCTGTTTAATCTCTCCGCTGACTATATCTGTTATATAAATATTCCCCGAATCTGCAACTGTCACACCATCAGGATGACCACCCACATCTGCTATGGTAACAACCTTGCTCCCGGAGTCAGAACTGCATGCCGCAACTGCCATTGATAATGCTATTAAAACCAGAACAAGTTTTTTCATAAATATCCTCCTCCTCTGCTTTAATATATGACAATTAATTAACTTCAGGTTACCGGCTGAATAAAAAAATTTTAATTTTTTAGAATTAAATAAAATACTTTCACCCCCAGGACTCCGTTTATTTTATTTTTTACAGACATTAAAAGTAAGTCAGAAAAATAAAAAAAGCATATACGGAATCCCTCAGTATTATTATTAAGAATAAATATTGACACCGGTTCCGATCGCGTTTACATCCCTATCAGTAAGCCGGTTCAACCGGCATGCAGTTCACAGTTATTGATCGGGGAAAATCATGCTTGCAAAAAGAATAATTCCATGCCTTGACGTCAAGGACGGCCGAGTGGTCAAAGGTGTAAACTTTGTCAACCTGCGCGACGCAGGGGACCCTGTTGAAAACGGCAGGTTTTACGACAGTGAAGGGGCTGATGAACTCTGCTTTCTGGATATTACAGCTTCATCGGACAGACGTGATATAATCCTCGACATGGTAAAGAAGGTTGCAGAAACAGTGCACATCCCCTTTACCGTAGGCGGGGGCATACGCTCAGTCGAAGATGTCAGGCTTATACTGGAAAACGGAGCAGACAAGGTATCGATCAACACCGCAGCAGTACTCGACCCGGAAATAATAACCCGGTCTGCCGAAAAGTTCGGGTCACAGTGCATACTTGTAGCAATTGACGCGCGCAAAAACGATAAAGACGGCTGGACAGTATTCCTTCACGGAGGCAGAACAGCCACTGAACTCGACGCTGTCCAGTGGGCAGTAAGGGCGCGCGACCTTGGCGCAGGTGAAATTCTTCTTACAAGCATGGACAGGGACGGCACAAAGGACGGCTATGACATTGAGCTTACCAGGAGCATATCTGAAGCTGTTGATATACCCGTAATAGCATCGGGCGGGGCCGGTACAATCGATCATTTATACGATGGAATAGTTCAGGGCAAGGCTGACGCTGTTCTGGCCGCATCGATCTTTCATTTCAGGGAGATAAGCATTAAGCAGGTTAAGGATGAACTGCAGAGGCGCGGACTGGCCATACGGCCCGCATGATCAGATGGCGAACACAAAAAATATTACAACCCCCACCAGTGCGATAAATACAAGCGCAAGTATCGCCATCGTCATTCCGCTTGCAGATTTTTCGTCACCTCCAGTCTCTGCGGACTGGTAGTGTGCCGGATCCATTGATACCTTGATCAGTGTCTCCTCCTCGACTATCTTTATGTAGATACCCTTGGCCACGATTGCATAAATTGTATAGTATTCGTCAAGTTTTATGCTGACTATCCTTCCCGGTATGGGCCGGATACCCTTTTCGCTGTCATAAGCATTAAAGGCTTTGGCAACATCAATAGACTTTGGATTTTTATCCACCAGGCTTATCATGATCCTGTCGCCCACTGCCAGGGTGGATATCTCCTTGCCCTTTATGGGCGAGAGTATGAGCGCGCCGTTAAGTATAAGCTTTATCTCTTTACCGGCCAGGGCATCGTCGGTTTTTTCAACCGTAATGTCCGGAGTGGGCTCTTTGCACTGCCC
>JAAYBQ010000296.1 GCA_012730035.1 Spirochaetota bacterium | reverse complement strand
TTTCAGGTAGTTTACCGCCTGGTTATAGGCTCCGGTCGCTTTAACTTTTAAAGCAGTCTCAAGGTTGAGTGATGCAAGTTCTACGAGCTTTTCTGGTAAGCTTATCTGTCCGATGCCGTTGTTCATCTGGTTTGTTATTTCTATTATTCTTTCATTGCGCAGCGCCCCGGGTGTATTTTCAATAAGATGCGCTGCTATGGCAAGATGCAGTTTTTCCCTGAACTTCATATCGGGCAGCGAGTAGAATGTTTCCCGTATCCTGGGGTGAATAAACCTGTACCGGGGGGATTCTTTGTCCGCAACGGTGCTTTCCGAATCGTACTGGCTGCTGACCGGAACAATGAATCTCTTGTTTATTGCTGATGACAGGATTACTGCTGTTTCACGCAGGCTGAGTCCCGCTATTGCGGAAAGTATTTCAGGCGTAAAGGTCATTCCGATACATGATGCTACAGAGAGCGTGTGTGACGTTTTATCGTCTATTTCTGAAATCTGTTCTGCATAGATACTTATAATATCATCCTCGGCATCGAGTTCACGAACCTTTTCGTTTTTCCATATCCATTCACCGGTGATGCTGTCCAGTGTGAATATTCCCCCGGAACGTATTTTTTTTATGAAGCGGTTAATATGTCCCGGGTTTCCCAGAGTTTTTTCGGCAATGATCCTTGAAATTTCACGAGTTTTTTCAGGTTGCGTGTGGAGCATGTCCTGCATCATAAGGTTGACTGTACCGTCATTAAGTGGCTTCAGGTTAAGTGTATGCAGCTTTATTCCTATATTGCAGATAGTCTCCATCCAGGAACGTATTCGCGGAGAGTCATCTATGGATGCTTTATCCATGGAGCAGATTATCATCAGGTGGCTGCTCTCTGTTCCGGACATTACGGTTTCGAGCAGTTTTAAAGATTCATCATCTGCGAATTGAAGATCATCTAGAAAAAGTGCCAGAGGGTATTCACGTGAGGATATGGATTTAAAAAAATTCTGCAGCACTATTCTGAATCTGTTGCCGGTTTCTCCCGGGCCCAGTTCCGGTATGTCCGGAAATTTTCCCGTGATCAGTTCCAGCGAAGGGAAGAGTTCTGTTATAATTTTTCCGTTGGTGCCAATCGAGCCCCTTATCTTGTCGCGCCATTTCTCGAATTTTTCTTTTTTTTCGGTGATTATAAGCCGCGCGAAGTCACTGAATGCGTTTATGAAGGCACTGTATGGCGATTCGGGCTGCCGGTTGAATGTCCCTTCAATGAAGTAACCTCCATACTGCAGTACATGCTTTTTAAGTTCCTGCGCCAGTGAAGTTTTACCACTTCCGGGATCGCCCGATACAATTACCATGCAGCTTTTTCCGGAAGCTGCATTTTTAAAGAGTTCAGTGAGGACGGATCTTTCGCGTTCTCTTCCGTATAATTTTACAGGCATCATAAGTGTTTCAGACCGGTCATTCTGGCCGGCGTGAAATTCATGAACCACTTTGCCGGAAGCTGCGTGTTCAATACATTTTTCAAGGTCTGACCTTATTCCCCATGAGCTCTGGTACCTGTTCTCGGCATTTTTTTCAAGCAGCTTCATTACCACCATGGAAACTGATGCGGGTAAATTTTTTTTAATGTTTGAGGGAGGCACAGGTTTTTTGGATATATGGCTATGTATAAGCCCGGTAAGATCGTCACCATGGAATGGTGTTTTTCCGGTCAGCATTTCATAAAGCAGAAGTCCAAGCAGATAAAAATCGGTCCGGTAGTCAACAAGCCTGTTTATGCACCCGGTCTGTTCCGGTGCAATATAGAGCGGGCCCGGATAATGAAAATTTGCAGCAGAGATCTCCTTTTCGCCCGGCGGCAGCATGACCGAACGCGTAAAATCGGGCATTTTAATCGTGCCGTTTGCCGGGTCTGCAATTATCCGCGAAGGATCAAGTGTACCGGTTATTATTCCGTTTCTGTGAAGTTCCCCGAGTGTAAAGGCGATGTTTTTAGCAATCACGAGTGTATCAGCCACCGTTAGTCCTGAATTGCTGATCAGTTCCGAAAGTAGAGTACCTTCAAAGGGTTCAAGTATCAGTGAGACCCTGTCATCTGATTCGACAATATTCAGCACGCGGATTATACCCGGCGAACTAATTTCTTTTAGCAACAGGTATTCGTGCTGAAGGTATACATAAAACCTGTATGATTCATTTTCAGGCATGGGTGTCTTTACGATTACCTGTTTACCGGTTGATAATTCTATCCCCCGGAAAAAAATATACCCGCAGGTTTCAAAGAATTTTTCGTGGAGTTCGTATCCCGGAATCTGTAACAATGTGCCCTCTATAAAAGAGATATTTATTTAATTGAACCGCATGTAGTACTCTGCCGTGATGCATTTGTTTAAAAATAATAAACCGTTGGCTATAAAGCAAGCTTAAACCGCATATTAAGTCTTTTTTAAAGTATTGACAAGTTATATCGAGGCCTGTAATTCATTAAGAATTTACGACTCTGTTATTTAAAGGGGCAATATGTTTTTGAAAATAAAAAAATTTGTCGCGGACATTCCTGTACGACATTTTCTGGCAGCTGCCGTTATACCTGCGGTTGCGATTTTATTATGGAATAATCTGTTATTCCCCTCAGGTGGCGAGCGCAGGTATATAGGTTTTTTTCCGGGCAAGGGCGTCAGGCTTTACAATGGTAGTTCCTGGAGAGACTATTCAGACGGGTTACCTTCCGGAATTGAAGCGGTTTACATGACCTCTGACTCAAAAGGCAACCTTTATCTTACAACCGGGTATTCCGGCATTTTCAGGCGCGGTACACAAGATTCAGTGTGGAAAGACATATCGTCTGCTGAGTTCAGGCGCCGCACACAGCTTGCTGAAGTTCAGGAGTACAGGAACATCACGGCCTTCTGCATAGACCCCGGCAATGAATCGCGGCTTTATCTGGCAACAAAGCACACGCTGTATGCATCAAACGATTCCGGGGCCTCATGGAACAGAATAAATATAAAGAACAATAAAAATTCCTACTACTACACTTCTCTGGCAGTGATTGACAGTCTGCTTTATGCAGGTACATCCTTTAACGGTGTGCTTGCAATAAATAACGGCGTGGTGAGTGAACTGACGGACGGGGTGCCAAAAGAGTATTACGTGGGCCCCTTCTATTTCTGTGAGGGTGTTTCTGCTCTCGGGGAGAGTAACGGCAGGCTCTATTCGGGATATCTTTTCGGACGGGGAGTTGTTGAGTCCGCGGACAGAAAAAAGTGGGCCCCTGTTAATGCCGCTTTCAGTAAGACGGCCACAGAGGGTGTGTACTGCATTGCGCCTTTTAATGGCCGGTTGTTTATTGCATCGGACGAGGCTGTGTATGAATACGACGTGAAACATAAAAACCTTTCTGTTTCAGTCATGCAGCAGGAACTCGAAGAATCCTTCAGTGATAGTGGCCCTTCAATGCTTTTTGTCCCTGCATCTGATGTTAATCCGCCGCTGTTTGTTAAAAGAAATATTGCAGCGTACGATATAGAAAAAAGCAAAGATGCAGGCAAACGGCGGGGACTTTATGTAAGCTGGAGCATGATCGATAAAAACTTTAAAGGCTTTCTTGAAATTGTTGAAAGGAGCGGAATCAATGCGGTCATAATCGACGTAAAGGATGACTTCGGCATAATCAATGCGCCGGTTGATTCAAAAACTGCCCGTGAAATTGGTGCTGTCAAAAACACAAACATCGGGGAAATAATTAATGCGCTGCACAAAAAAAATATCTGGGTAGTGGCCCGGAACGTTACGTTCAAGGATAAAAAACTTTACGAGGCATACTCCGGGAAATACGCCATACTTGACAAAGTGACAGGTAAACCGTGGGTGGGGCTGCCTCGTGAAAGGTGGTGCGATCCATATTCACAGTTCGTGAGGGATTACAACATAGAGATCGCGAAAGAAACGGCAAAGCTGGGTTTCGACGAGATACAGTTCGATTATATAAGGTTTCCTACTGACGGACCTACCGGCAGGTGCAGGTACAGGTACCGTGATAAGGATGATACATTCAAGTCCGAAATTATGGGTGACTTTCTGCAGCAGGCACGCAGGGAAACAGGCGTGCCTGTTTCTATCGACATTTACGGGTTCAACGCGTGGTACAGGTTCGGGAACCTTATCGGGCAGGACATAGAGTTCATATCAAGGTTCGTTGATGTAATATGCCCAATGATCTATCCTTCACACTTCTGCGCATCATTTTACAACAGGTATCCTGTTACGGATAAACCTTATCGGATAGTAAAAGACAGCACATTGCGTGCAATATATCTTTCCGGTAAACGCGTTGTTATACGGGGATGGATACAGGGGTTCGATTACCTCTCGCCAACCTGGGGGCCGGAGTATATCCTCGGGCAGATTAAAGGTGTTAAAGATGGCGGAGCCATGTCATGGGCGCTTTGGAATCCTGCAGGTGACCATTCCATGGCCGACAAAGCTTTAAGCGGCAAATAAGCGGAGACGAACAGATGAACGGTAAGAGTGCTAAAGATCTTCTGACTGTAACAATCCCCAGGCCCGGTCTGCTCGCATGGAGTCTCTTTGCCGTACAGGCTGTCTACCTGGTTCTTTTTATGCTGAGCGGTCTTGAAGGATTTTCTTTTTCTTTTATTGATCTTGTGGGTGTTTTGTTCAGTTTTATCACCATTCTGCTTCTGGCTTCCAGCCTTGAAATTCTCCTTTTTCACAGAATTTCAGCATGCATTGTAATCATAACAGCAGTAATTACTGCATGGGGGATGAACGCCTACCGCCTTACGTCGGGTTCACCGCTGGATTATTCGCTTGTAAGGGACAACCTTGGTATCAGTTTTTCACCTGAATCCTTTTTAATGATAAGCACAGCATTCAGCACCAGGGACCTTGTAATTCTGCCGGCAATTGCAGCCATGCTATACCTTGCGGTTCGCATATTTCCTGCAGCCTCAAAGAGCCTTAAAAGAAACACCGTTTCTGCAAGGCTGACGTCACTGGTTGCCTGGATTATGCTTGTTGTTCTACCGGTTAATGCTGGTGACGGCTTTACTCTTTTTGCAAAGAGTGCCCTTGATTATCATAATTCCCCTGAAATTGCCGGCGTACCAGCAGGTTACCCATATCTTAAGAAAAAAATTGAGCATACATCTTTCAGGGAAAATATTCCGCGTAACCTTGCTTCAAAGCCCAACATCTTTCTTATACTGATAGAATCATTTAACGCCAACTTCGTTGAAGCAGTTTCCCCTGGCGGCACGGCGTATACTCCGCAGTTTAATGCACTTATAAAAAAAGGTTTATACATTGACCGTTTTTATGCAAATTCAGTACAAACATGCAAAGGGCAGGAAGCAGTATTTTTTTCAATAATACCGACATACAAGGGTAAGCTCTTTGTAGATTATCCCGAACTGAACATATCCGGATTCCCTGCTATCCTTACCGCATCAGGTTACGAAACCATTTTCTTTCAGGCATACCACGACCTTAAATTTGACAATACTTATAACAGCATGATAAAGGCAGGCTTTACAACCGTTAAATCGTACAGTGAGTACAGAAAACCCGCAGACCGGCCCTATATATGGGGGTGGGGTGTCGAAGATAAAATATTCTACGAAAGATTCTTTACCATGCTCGATCAGATGCATGAAAGTTCGCCCGAAAAGCCGGTTTTTGCTTCACTGATGACTGTGGGCACACACATCCCCTGTGACGGCATGCCTCCTGAGAAGATGTCGATATATAAAAATCCCCGCGAGATAAAAGAGAAGTATTCAAACGCGCTGCACCTGAGTGACAGTCAGCTGCCGCGCTTTTTTGAACTTATGGCAGAGCGTCCTTACCTTGCAAACTCAATTATAATAATTACAGCTGACCACAGTTTTCCCATGAAAGAACACGGTATTTACAATAACGAAAAGTGTTTTTACGATGAAACATTCCGCGTACCCTTTCTTGTCATCTGGGACGGTGTGGTTAAGCCCGGAAGGATCAGCAACAGGGCATATTCACAGATCGATATAGGACCCACAATAATGGATATGGCCGGCATAGTTAATTATGAAAATACAATGACAGGTACTTCAATCTTCGACAGGAACAGCAGCAACCCTGTATTCCTTGTTCAACCCTATAACGGCCGTTATCTGCAGGTGGTTGATTACCCGCATAAGTATATAATGCATATACAGACACAGAAGGAATATCTTTTTAACCTTGAGGCTGATCCCGCTGAAAAAAACAACCTTGTGCATGAATCTGAATCTGTCGACAAAACTCTTTTTATGAAAAATATTCTGGGGAGGGTGCATCTTAACCAGAAACTTATTGATGAAAACATGATCAGGCCGGCGGCGGCACAACGTTAGAAGAATACATGTTTTTTGTGCAATAAAAATATTCGGGCGGATGCCGTCAAAATTAATCTTGAAAAGACTTTAATTCAGGTTTACAATAAGTTCAGTATCAGTACAAAGATCCTTCAGGTGCGAGGTTATTTATCATGATACCAAAGAGACGCAGCCATCTGATAGCGTTGTCAGTACTTGCTCTGGTCTTTTCATGCGCGATTCTATATGCCAGAGCTGGAGGTGCAGGCGGCGATTCAGGAGGCGGCAGCTTTGGCGGGGATGGTGACGGCCTTGGATTTCTTATCTATCTTGTTATACGCATGCTTGTGGAACTCCCTTTCCCTCTTAATGTTATAGCTGTCGGGGTATTGGTTGGAGGATTTATGATTTTTTCGTACACCGCAAAAAAGAAAGTCAGGGAGCAGACTATTTACAACCGGCTACCTGCGGGCGATGTAATAAAAAAGGCTGCCGGATATGATAATTTCATAAGAAACAATCCCGATTTTAATGAAGACCAGTTCAGAGAGATTGTCAGGGAAGCTTTTCTGAAAATTCAAAATGCCTGGGAAAGGCAGGATCTGTCAGGTGTCAGAAAATTTATCTCAGACGGAGTCTACCAGAGATTTAATACTCAGTTCACAATGATGCAGCTTTTAAAACAGAGGAATACCCTTGATAATGTCACAGTAAATAAAATCTATATTGACCGGGTTAATTCTGACGGTCTGTTCGATATTATTCATCTGGCGATCAATGCAACAATCACTGACAGGTTTATAAGTGACCTGGATTCTTCTCTCAATTCCGGGGGGACTGAAGAGTTTGTTGAATACTGGTCGTTTATCAAAAAACGCGGCAGAGCACGTAAAGATTTATATTACACCGATAACTGTCCATCCTGCGGTGCGCCTTTACCCGAAGATATGGGGGAACTGAGTATTTGCAGTTCATGCGGAACACAGACAAATTCAGGAGAGTATGACTGGGTTCTGTCCGAAATTACACAGGCTGATGACTACGTAAGTTCAAATCCAAAACTTGACAAGTCAGATGATCTTAATGAAAAGATCAGAAGGCTGATCAATGAAAATGAAGATTTTTCTGTTCAGCTTGTAGAGGACAAGGCATCTAACGGCTACCTGCAGATAATAACGGCAATTGCCTGTAATGATCCGGCAATAATGAGACGTTTTGTCACCGACGAAGTTTTTAAAAAAGTTATGGCACGTATGACCGGTGGCACTGTTGCGTATAACCGGATATATCTTAATGATGTTTATCTTGTGGGCGTTAGTGAATCAGACAAACTAAACAACCTTTATGTAGCTGTAAAATCATCATCACAGAGAATCAGTATTGAGAATAAACGCGTTAAGATTATTGACCGGGTACTTATTTCCGGTACTGAAATTATAGTAATCAGCCGTGACCGGAACGCTGCAGCTTCAAAGGGATCTATATATGCACACATTTGTGCAAGTTGCGGCGCACCGGTGCAGAATTCGTTAAATCTTAAATGCAATTACTGTGATATGCCGCTTAACAGTACGAATAATGAATGGATTATAACGGATCTGATGTCCGTGTCTGAATATAACAGCTTCAGGAGCGGGAACAGGCAATCTTTTGGATATGACGTTGACCCTGCGATGATCGATAAACTTATGGATGTACGTGACTACGCTTTCAATAATATTATGGTTGTAATAGCAGCGGATGGCCAAATGAGTGATGATGAACATCAATTCGCCCTTAACATTGCTTCAAAGTGGGGATATAATCTGAACCGGATTGAACCACTTTTTGACATGGCGTTAAGCGGGAATCTGGTAATAAAGATGCCCGAAGACCAGGTTAAGCGTGTTAAAATATTCAGGCTGATGGAAAAAGCCGCAGCAATAGACCGGATTACCACTGAAGAGAGGGAACTCATGGATTACATAAAAAGTGAGTACGGTTTACCTGCATAAAGTTCATGCCGGAATTTTTTACACTCTGTTAACGAACAGCAATGACCCGATGTCAAGAACCTGCTGCTTCGAAAGAATTCTGACATTAAGTCCCCTTGATTCAATAAATTCATGTATTTTGTTCCTGTCGGGATGGCCGTCAATACTTCCGGTGAACAGGACCATCTCTGCGAATCTTGCCGCAGCTCCTCCGATAAAACCATATTTATATCCCGGCAGGTCAATATTCCCTGGACTTATGAGCAGGGAATCGAGACCCGCGGCACGTGCGGCGCTGTGAATTGAAACGTCAGCTGTTATTACTGATCTTTCATTAACAATCAACGTTGAACATTTTGAGTAGCCCTGCTTTACGTCTATTTTAACAGCATTAACCGATTCAAGGTAATCAAGTAATGCCGGGTCAGTGTGCCTGAGGTTGTGTATTGCGAAAATGCCGGTGTAAGCAATATTATAAGCGATGTCTGCCGGGTAATCGGAGCCGAGCCTGGTTTTGCAGTATATTATTTCACAGTATTGTTCAAGGTAATGCGCAAAATTTCTGTCAATATCAGGATGCACAAAAACTGTTTTGCCGTGAATAAAAAGCTGTATATCCGGGTGTGCTGATACAGGCGTCGAGACTCTGTCAGTCTGTGGAATTTTGAGCAGATGTAAACCGAGAGAGTTCAGGTTTCTGCAGATTTCATCGGGTGTGCGGATGTCAATAATTACAGCATGTTCCATGCCGCAATTAAACTTAAAGTGTTTGCGTAGTCAATGTTTTTTAGCAAAACCTCCGCAGGTGCGTTTTTAAAAACACCTGCGGAAATACTGATGCAGGGAATCAGGATCGGGTTCTGTTGCGTTCCCTTTCATGAACATCCATTACCTGTTCGCGGTTAACAGAAATTTTATGGTCGTGGATCCTGTCATGCCCCGGAGTGTGCCTGTTCTCATGAATACTTTTTTTAAATAGATCAAAGTGTTCACGGGCATTTTCATCGTTCCTTGTAAAAATTCTTTTATAATCACCGGTTTTCATAAGTGCCTCCCGAGGATTAATTGTTTATACAATATAACATCAACAGGAAGCGTTTTCAAATTTTATTTTTAATTCATGATGGATAATTAACAATCCCATATTGAAAATATCTTGATATTTATACGCCATTTATGCTTTTATCCAGTATTATCAGGTTTAACCAATGTTAATTCCTTAAACATTTTCCAGTAAAAGGATTTGTTACACTAAAACGTAATTTCATGAATAGTTGTTTAAAATTAACTGAACGTTGCACCGGAAATCTTGAAAACATTTTTCTTAAAAAAACAGAGGTCATTAAATGAGAGTTTCAAAATATATTTTACCCACACTCAAAGAGAATCCCTCGGACGCGGTTGTAATGAGTCACAGGCTGATGATGAGAGCCGGTCTTATACGCAAGGAATCGGCCGGTATGTATGCCTATCTTCCTCTCGGGCTGCGCGTACTGCGTAAAATCACCGGAATAATCAAAGAGGAGATGGACAGGGCAGGTGCGCATGAATGCCTCATGCCTGAACTTACCAACGCTGACTTCTGGAAGGAATCGGGCAGGTGGTTCATTATGGGACCTGAAATGATACGTATAGAAGACAGGAACGGTCTTGAATATGCGCTTGGACCGACGCACGAGGAATCATTCACAAATCTTGTACGCTCCGTAGTATCGTCATACAGGGACCTGCCTGTAAACCTGTACCAGATAAATACAAAGTTTCGTGATGAAATAAGGCCAAGGTTTGGAGTAATCCGCAGCAAGGAATTCATTATGAAGGATGCCTATTCTTTCGATATTGACCAGGCCGGGCTTGACATTACGTACAATGCAATGGCTCTAGCCTACAGGCGCATTTTTGACAGGTGCGGACTTGAAACAATTCCCGTGCAGGCTGATTCGGGGAACATGGGGGGGAGCGCGTCCGAAGAGTTTATGGTTGCGTCCGAGGTAGGTGAGGAGACGCTGCTGATCTGCGATAAGTGCGGGTACAGGGCTAACAGCGAAAAAGCGGAGTACGGCAGGACAACAGGAATGAATGAAGCTGTGCCTGAAGCACTTAACGAAGTACATACTCCCGGGGTAAAAACAATTGATGATCTCGTTAAATTTTTTAAATGCGAAGAGGACAGGTTTCTTAAGAGCATTGTTTATGCAGCTGACGGCAAGCCCGTACTTGTTGTGGTTCCCGGAAGCAGGGAGGTCAATGAGCATAAACTCAATAATTATCTTGGTTCACATGAACTGCACCTTACTGCTGACGAAGTGGTGGTGGAATTTACCGGAGCCCCGGTCGGATTTGCGGGACCTGTTACAGAAAAAAACATACGTATTATATACGACATCTCAGTAAAAGACATGCGCAATGCCATTACCGGTGCGAATAAAAAAGATACGCATTACACGGGTGTAAACCCGGTGCGCGATTTCATTATAAAAGAAGAGGCCGATATTACCACAGCACGCGCAGGTGACATCTGCCCTGCCTGCGGCTCACACATGTACGAAAAGAAGGGAATAGAAGTAGGACATATATTTAAGCTGGGATACAAATACACAGAGGCTATGAAGCTTACAGTTCTTGATGAAAACGGAAAGGGCGTGACCCCCATAATGGGCTGCTACGGAATTGGTGTCAACAGGACCATGGCTGCAGTTGTTGAACAGAATAACGACGAGCGCGGAATTATATGGCCGAAATCTGTTACCCCTTTTCATGTCCACTTTATAGGAATAGCGAAGACCGATGAAGAGACTGCCGCGATTGACAGGATTTATGATACTCTCCTGGATAGCGGAATCGATGTACTTTACGATGACAGAAAGGCAAGTCCCGGATTCAAGTTTGCCGATGCTGACCTTATAGGCATACCTCTGAGGATAACAGCTGGTAAGGGATTTTTTGCAAACGGCGAACTGGAAGTTAAGGAGCGGGATAAAAAGGATTTAAGGAATGTTCCCGCTGATATGATAGTTGAGGAGATCAGAAGGTTTTATAAGGAATAAGGGAATAAAAGTCCTGAATGGAATCTGTACCAGAATTCCGGAGCCGTAACAATGCATGTAAGGAGATCAATAGTGAATAAAAAAAATCTTAAGTTAATCGCAGCGATTATTCTGCCGTTAATAGTATTTTCATGTGCAAAAGTCTATACGCGTGAAGATTTTGAAAAGATGCCCGACAGAACATTTTATCTGCT
>JAAYBQ010000295.1 GCA_012730035.1 Spirochaetota bacterium | reverse complement strand
GTACGAATCACTCTGCCTGTCAAAAGCCTCGCGGCATGGGACCGACACCACCCTCGCCTTTACACCCTTTGCGGCAAGGATCTTCGCCGCGTCAACAGATACGTGCACCTCTGAACCTGTCGCAAGAATTGTTATATCATTAACGTCGTTGTCATAGACTATGTACGCGCCCATTGAAAGTTTATCCGGGCCTTTACCTTCGATCCTTTCAAGCACCGGCAGGTTCTGGCGCGAGAGCACAATCGCAGTGGGGCCGGTTGTGCGTGACAGGGCGGCAAGCCATGCCTCGCGGGTCTCCTCTGCGTCGCAGGGCCTTATAACGTCAAGGTTGGGGATTGCCCTTGAAACCGCAAGGTGTTCAACGGGCTGGTGAGTGGGGCCGTCCTCGCCAACAAAGACCGAGTCGTGTGTAAAAACATATATCGACTGCAGACCTGCAAGCGCCGCGATCCTTACCGCGGGCCGCATGTAGTCCATGAACACAAAGAATGTGGCTGAAAAGTTTATGAATCCGCCGTAGTAGGCTATACCGTTCTGTATTGAACCCATGGCATTTTCGCGCACACCGTAGTGGATTATCCGGCCAAGCTTACCGTGACCTGTCTGGCCCACGTTCTTTACCATTGTCTTGTTGCTCGGCGCAAGGTCAGCAGATCCGCCGATAAAATTGGGAAGTTCGGGGTAGAGCACCTCTAACACCTTACCGCCGGCATTGCGCGTGGCGATCTTTTCGCCCGGCTTAAACACCGGCATCCTGCCGCGCAGTGCTGCAATGTCCGGGGCTGTAAAAAACCTGTTCCACACCTCCCGCTTTTCACCCTTAATATCTTCATCGAACCTTTTTGACCATGAATCGTACAAAGACATCTTTTCAGCTTTTACTTTTTTAAATATGTCATAAACTGCCGCTGGCACGCTGAAGGATTCATCTGCCGCCAGTCCAAGCTTCTCCTTTGAAGCCTTTATCTCTTCAGCGCCAAGTGGCGCTCCGTGAGACTCCTCGCTCCCCTCCATGCGCGAACTCCCCTTTGCGATAACAGTGTTCGCGATAATCAGCGACGGTTTGTCCTTAACTTTCTGCGCGGCAAGTAGAGCGCCCTCGATCGCGGCAAAGTCATGCCCGTCGATCTTCTGCACGTGCCAGTTATATGCCTCAAACCGTTTTGCCACATCCTCGGTGAATGCAATATCGGTCGATCCCTCAATTGTTATACTGTTCGAATCATAAAAATATATTATGTTCCCCAGACCCAGGTGGCCGGCAATAGACGCTGCCTCGGCAGACACACCCTCCATGATGCACCCGTCACCGGCGATACCGTAGATGTAATGGTCTATGATTCCGCTGCCGAACTCCTGCGCAAGCAGCCCCGAAGCGATTGCCATGCCCACACCATTCGCGAAGCCCTGTCCGAGCGGGCCGGTCGTGGTTTCAACCCCGGGGGTATGGCCGAACTCGGGGTGGCCGGGAGTCCTGCTCCCCATCTGCCTGAAACTTTTAAGGTCATCAAGCGACAGGTCGTAGCCCGAAAGGTGAAGCATGGAATAGAGCAGCACAGACCCGTGCCCGGCGGAAAGTATAAACCTGTCCCTGTTTACCCAGGCAGGATCATCGGGATTGTAGTTCATTACCTTTGCCCATAATACTGCGGCTATATCCGCACAGCCCATGGGCATTCCGGGGTGGCCCGAATTTGCCTTCTGCACGGTATCCATCGCAAGAGAGCGCACCGTTGTTGCGATAAGTTTAAGTTCATCGTTTGTTACCGTCATTTCAATCTCCATATAATAATATAAAGGGGCCGGGCTGAAAGTCATTCCCGCAAAAGCGCCGGCTACAGCTCAGCAGGGGCAGCACTGCACCGGTTAATCCGCAGCAGCCATGCTGATAAGTTCTGACACCAGATGTAAAAATTTTTCTTTAGCAAGATAATCCCGCCAGGACTTTGCTGAATACCTGATTATCCCCCCTGCCTGAGGACGCGTCAAGGTATAAATCTGCGGGTACTGTTATTTTTCTTGAATTCCCGCTATCTGCAATTAAATATATACCGATTGTCACTCCGGTTTTGCAGCTTCAAATCATGCCGATACCGCAATCTGAATGTTAAAAAATTTCGCACGAATTCCTTAAATATATCATAAACTGCTTGAATCATAAAGATTCCGCCATTACGCTGCGCTCCAGCCGGAATGAAACGCACAAATCCTTTAATTTTAACTACAGCATGCCTGATCGCTGTAAACAGAATAACATTGAAGTTTGATTTTTCGTAGAATTTTAGATATTCCTTAAATTTCTTTTAACATTAACCCGATTTTTTTGTACTATATAACAACATCTTAAGGAGAGAATTATGTCAAAAAGAATACGATACATGGTTCAGGCTGCGGTAATAATACTTGCTGCTACAATTGCCTGCGGCGAAAAAGCTGGCGATGCCCTCTCTTCGGAGAATAACGCAGGCAGAACATCGGTAAAATGGCACGGCTATGGAGAAGCCCTTGAAATAGCAAAAAAACAGGGTAAACCGATGTTTATATTTTTCTACACCGACTGGTGCATCTACTGCAAAAAAATGGACCAGGAGGTTTTCAGCGACAGGGATGTTATAGCATACATGAACAGCAATTATATAAACGTCCGCGTTAATCCGGAGAACGAAAAAGGGCGCATGATGATTATGGGCAAAGAGACAAGCGCTGCATACCTTATGAGCATGACAGGGGCTAACGGTTTTCCATCCCTTATGTTCTGGGATAAAAAGCAGCAGCCCGTAACAACAATGCCGGGTTATATAGAGAGAAAGGTCTTTCTACCGATGCTGAAGTTTATTGATACTGAATGCTACAGGCAGAACGCAAGCCTTGATGACTATATTGACGGAAAGGTAAAGTGCGAAAAGGGTAAGTGATCAGAATACTGGAAGAAAGGGCTTGATGAAAGTCTCGATGGGCAGCCCGACGTAAACCTCAAGGCAGCCCTCGCGCATGTAATGGTCTCTGCCTGCACCGGCGTATATCTCTCTGTCGAGTTTATAGCTGGTGTATGAATAGTAAAGGTTAAAGCCGAAGTTCAGGGAACAGAGTGCGATTTCGGCTCCAAAACCCACGTTGAATTTATAGCCTTCAATTTTTGCGTTATGATTAGGGAGGGAGAGGCCCGAATCCCTCAGAGCCGCATAAGCCGTAAGGTCACCGTCAAACCTTCCCCATGTGGCAAAGAATGTAAACCCGCTGCTGGCCGTATACTCATTATTAATGTCTGACGGATCTATGACAGGCGCGAAATGTATAACCGGCCCGATCATCCACAGGTCATAATTCATCAGCTGGTCATTGTAAACATTGCTGCCCGAGGTTATTCTCTGCTGGACAAAATTAAATCCGTAAGATCCCCTAATACCGAATTTTATCGCATTGGACTCAAGCCCCAGCAGGATCGGATCAAAGGGTACAATATCCAGTGTGACAGTGTACGCGGTCTCGTAATAGGATTCTTCGGTG
>JAAYBQ010000294.1 GCA_012730035.1 Spirochaetota bacterium | reverse complement strand
TTTACAGAAACAGGATGCAGAAAAAACTACTACCCGGACGATGATGCCATTCTTATGGAGAAAAAAATTACATGAAGATAAAAAACGCATACTTTCTCAAGAGCTGCGTGTCGGCTTCACAATTCCCGTCATACCCCTTCCCCGAATTTGCTTTTCTGGGAAGATCAAACGTGGGTAAATCATCACTGCTCAACATGATACTCGGGCAGAAGGACCTGGTAAAAACAGGTTCCAGGCCCGGTGTTACCCAGGCAATAAATTTTTTCATAGCCAATGACAACAGTTCGTTTGTAGACCTGCCCGGTTTCGGTTACGCAAAAGTCCCCGCGGGTATACGCAAAAAATTTATGCCGCTGATTAAAAGCTACCTTGAAGGCAGGGAGAACCTCAAAGTTGCCTTTCTGCTGATAGACATAAGAAGGACACCCGGTGATTTTGAAGAGGAAATTCTCGCTTTCCTTGAAAAAAACAGAATACCCGCTGTTATAACCCTGACCAAGTGTGACAAACTATCGGGCAACCTGAAAAAACAACGGATCAATGAAATTATGGAAGCAATGGATATTGGCAGGGACTCCATCTTCCTCACCTCATGCAAGACAGGTGAAGGGAAGAGGGAGATCCTTTCAGTGGTGAGCGACTTTCTTAAGCATGACTCACCTATAGCTGAGTCATAAGATACATTATACGGCTGGCCTGTTCCTTGTTGGGAAACTTAGTCAGCAGATAAGCCGTAATACTCATCTTACCTGCCGCCTCAGAATCGGCATCCATCTGCCTGAGAACATCGATAATCAGCGGTTCATCCCAATTAACCATTATCTGAACAGACTCCTCCGGCGGCATGTTGGCCATTTTGTTCGCAAGAACCATCACGTTTTTCCTGTAGCCGGCATCTTTATTCCTTTCGCTGTCAAGTTTCTTCTGTTCAATGCTAAGCCCGCTCTTTATCTGCTCGAGCTTTTCCTTTTCACCTTCGATAGCTTTCTCCTTCTCGGCAATAAGGGCCTCCCTTTTGTCCAGCTCCTCTATCCGCTCAAGAAGTTTTTCCTTTTCTTTGCCGAACTCCTCCTTTTCGATAAGAGAGGGGTCATCATCGGTTGCGTCCATGGACAGTTCGGATTCACTCCTGAAGGGATCAATTACACCCGAAAGTTTAATTATGCCGATATAATCCATCCAGAACGCGCCGATACCAGCAAGAAATACTATCAGCAGCATTAAAAACATTATTTTTGATCTGTCGGAAACGCCTCTCATACAACACCCCGGTAAAATTATTTATCTTTTTCACCTGCGTACAGGTCTATTACTTTCCGCACGTAATCTTTGGTCTCTTTTATATCAGGAACACCACCTGCTTTGTCCACATTCCCCTTCCCGGCATTGTAGGCAGCCAGGGCCAGTTTGTAGTCCCCCTGATAGCTGTCGAGCAGGTTCTTGAGAAGCGCAGTCCCCCCCCTGATATTATCCTCGGGGTCATAGGGATTCTGAACGCCAAGGTCCATCACAGTTGAAGGCATCAGCTGCATAAGTCCCATTGCACCTTTTGGCGATGTCGCGTCCGGGTTAAAATTCGATTCGGCATTTATCATTGAACGGACAAGTGACGGAGGGATGTTTCTTTTATTTGAATAATAGTTGATCAGATTATCAATATCATTTCTTGAAACTACTGTACCGCCAAGCAGGCGTTCCTCTTCATTCGGGAGAAGCCTGATTGCGCGATCTTCCATTTCACTGAAGGTCGCATTAACCTGCCCCTGCGGCTTAATTTGCATATCTGTTTTATTCAGCCCGAACCTGTTTTTCAGCTCGTTGATTCTTGTCATCGCATTGTACATTTCTTCAATCATACAATCTACCCCGGAATCCTTCTGTTGTGGATCTTCTGGTTCATGTCATCGTTCTCTTTGGCAACTTCCCGGTTGAATTCGTACATGAACTCCTCATGTTTTCTTTCTTTAAGTTTCTCGACCACCTTCTTTTCACGCGAGGCCTGAACAAGTTTTTCCCTTATACGATGCACTTCAGGTTCCAGCCTCTGTATCCTTTTCCCGGCCTCATCAATAGCCTTGCGTGAAACATCAGAGAACCTCATAATTGCCATGGCCTCGTCAGGAACAAAAATTCCTCTGGAAATCTTTTCCCTATAGGAACCTTCAAGCTCGGTGATCTTCCTGTTAAGCTCCTCCTGCAGCACTCGCTCTTTGTTCTGCAGACTGAGAACTTTCATGAGCTCGTGCTTGACTTCGGTCTCCCTTGCCTCGCGCATATCAAGAAGTTTCTGCAGCCTGAAACTGAACTTTTTCATTTAAAGCTGCCTACCTTACAACCTGCGCAAATGATGGTGTCCTTCCCGCGGTCTGCGGCACCCTGCTCTTCTTTTCTTCCGGTATCATCATTGACACAAGCCTGTGAGTAATGTTCTCTATGCCGTCCTTCTCGTATATGCCCTGTTTTAAAAATGTATTCATTTCATTGATCATGCTGATCGCACGGTCGGTCACGGGATTAGCGCCACGCACATATCCTCCAAGGTTTATCAGATCTTCAGCGTCAGTATAGGCAGCCAGAAGCTCCCTGAAAAGATACGCAGCCTGCAGATGTTTAGGATCAACCACGTCTTTCATGACCCTTGAAATAGAGGCCAGTACGTTAATCGCCGGGTAATGCCCCCTGTTCGCGAACTTGCGGTCAAGGACTATGTGACCGTCAAGGATACCACGTGCAGCGTCTGCTATGGGCTCGTTCATGTCGTCACCTTCGACAAGTACGCTGTAAAAACCGGTTATGCTACCGCCGGTTATGGCACTCGTGCCGGCGCGTTCAAGAAGTCTGGGCATAAGGGTGAATACCGACGGCGGATAGCCCCTTGTGGCAGCAGGTTCGCCTGCGGCAAGTCCCACTTCGCGCTGTGCCATGGCAAACCTTGTTACCGAATCCATCATAAGGTTCACGGCCAGGCCCTGATCCCTGAAATATTCCGCTATCGAATGGGCCAGGAATGCTCCCCGTATGCGGAGCATTGGAGGCTGATCAGAGGTGGCTGCAACCACTACCGAACGCTTAAGCCCTTCGGGACCCAGCTCCTTCTCAACAAAATCCTTTACCTCACGACCGCGTTCGCCTATGAGAGCGATAACATTTACGTCCGCATCTGTATAACGCGCAACCATGCCTATAAGTGTGGATTTGCCCACGCCTGAACCTGCAAAAATTCCGATCCTCTGCCCGCGCCCGACCGTAATAAGCCCGTCAATAGCCCTTATACCCACCGAAAGCGGCTCATCAATTACTTTCCGTTGAAGGGGATTGATCACGTTACCCTCAACCGGGTATTTCTGCTTTGTAAAAAGTTGCCCCTTGCTGTCGAGCGGTTTGCCTATTCCATCAATAACCCTGCCAAGAAGTTCGTTCCCAACCGGCACCATTAACGACGTTCCAACCGCGTAGACCTCGGCACCGGGTACAACCCCTCTCATGTCACCTATTGGCATCAGTATTACCCTGTTGCGGTGGAATCCCACCACCTCTGCATAAAGGTATTGGCTGGGCCCTGTCTTAATCCTGCATAAATCGCCATACCTTACCGCCGGTCCAACAGACTCGATAGTAAGTCCGACTATCCTTTCGACCTGGCCTGTAAACTTAATTACCTCGACCTCGTCAATTATCTCCCTGTACTTGGAGAGGATATCCACCTTTTCATGCGGGAGTATGTTGATCAATATTATGTCTCCTTGATTATGCTTTAAAAAGCTGCCTTACTAAGCAGAATTGCCATACAGGATGCGGCGAAACACACTGCCTGTATCTTTATGACTGTAACAGTCCCCGAGATTCCGGTATTTGCAGACCTGGAAGCTGCAAAACCGGAATGACATTCAGCTGTAAGACAGCTGCTCTTTACTACAACGTACTCGTATTCCTGATTGCCTCTTCAATTGCATCAAGCTGTGTCGAAATCCTTGCGTCAATTGCACCAACGTCTGTTTCAATAATACAGCCTCCGCGTTCAACCCTTGAATCTTCGTATATGTTAACTTTTTTAAGTGATTCCATCATTTTTATGAGTTCATCTTTATGGGCCGTGGTCATATCAAGATCCGCGAAGTTAACTCGAATGTCTATCCTGTCCCTGTCCTTAACCCGTTTTATCGCTTCCTTAATATTATTAATAATAATTTCACGGCGTTCTACGATCTCGTCCTTGATTACCTTGCGGGCTATCATGAGTATCATTTCGGTCATGAGCTTCTCTGATGATTTAATAATATCGTCCCTGATATCAACAGCCGTTGATACAATGGTGCCAAGCCTGTCTATAAGCCTCATAACTTCAGCCTGGCCCTCTTTGTACCCCTCTTCGCGGCCGGCCTCGTGCCCCTTCATGTAAGCGTCATGCTCGATCTCGGAGACTTTTTTTTCGGCCTCAAGTATTATCTTTTCAGCCTCAAATTTACTTCGCTCGATTTCCCGTTCAGCCTCGGCATTGTGACGTTCCTTTTCTATCTTTATCTGTTCGCGGACCTTTTCTAGCTCGGAAAACGCAGCCGACCTTCCATCCTCCTCTATCTTTGCTGCGCGCTGCCTTGCCTGTTCAAGCATCTGGCGCACTTCCTCTTCGGTTTCGCGCCTGTAACGCTCAAGCTCGGCCTCCATCTCCTCGATAGACGGCCCCTGGTATATATCTATGGGGTTCCCTTCTTCATCCATTTCGAATTCATGATACTCCTCGGTATCAATGAGGTTCTTCTGGTACTTGGCAGGGAGTTCCACCTGTTTGACAGCGGTTATGTGCTGTATCTCGCCCGGTTTAAAAACAAGTTTAGACAACTAATTCCTCCTCACCCGCACGCGCAACTACAATGTCGCCCGCGTCTTCAAGTTTTCTTATTATGTTGACTATCTTCTGCTGAGCCTCTTCAACGTCACGCAGCCTTATTGGCCCCATGAAATCCATATCCTCTCGCAGCAGTGAAGCGGCACGCTTTGACATGTTGCGGAATATCTTTTCCTGTACCTCGTTGTCCACACCCTTGAGAGCCTTTGCGAGCTCCTGGGTATCGACCTCGCGAAGCACCTTCTGTATAGATCTGTCGTCCAGCAGTACGATATCCTCGAAAACGAACATCCGTTTTTTGATCTCTTCTGCAAGTTCCGGGTCCTCCTCTTCAAGGGCCTCAATGATTATCTTTTCTGTACCGCGGTCAACATTGTTCAGCACCTCGACAACCGTGTCTATACCGCCGGCCTGGGTAAAGTCCTCACTGGCCA